>CAXBLH010000475.1:0-4441 GCA_963976315.1 uncultured Dyadobacter sp. | reverse complement strand
TAAAATTTAAACAGGCTTTCAGCAAGTCTTAAAAATTGTTAACCTACTAATTTGATTAGTGAAAGAAAATAGCGACAACGAAGATCCTCTTTCCCGAAAACGTAGCGGGAGACTGATTCCCGCATCATTTACGTTTTTATTTTCTTTTGGATTTAATTCCAATACTGCTTCAACGCTTACCTTTGATCTTCCACTGATCATTGTGTTATTCCTACTTTCCTTATTTCTTTCCAGCGTCCGTGCCAGTTATTCTTTATTGGATGCTATGGAAAATCCATGGGATCGCAAATCGGATGAAAGCCTTTTTTATCCCAATGAGATTCAACATCTGATCTTGTCGGTATTACAAAGGAGCTTTACCTTATTGGCATTCATTCTTTCATCAAGAATGATATGGGTACTTTACTCCCAATATCTTGACATGATGGTGTACTGGATTGGCGGTGGGTTTCTTGTTTTTTGGCTTTGGCTTGATGCCATTATAAGATATCTTGTCGCTAAAAATGCCCTTTCGTTTGTCAATAGTGTGGAAGGAATCACCAAGTTTTTATTAATGTTAATTACACCCTTGGTGAATCCCTTCTTACAATTAAGCTATGTACTAGGTATTAAAGAAAAAGAAGGGAGTGACGATTCAATGGAACGCCTGGATTCGAAATCCGAGAGTGAGGAAGAGTCTGAACTGTTACGAGGTCTGGCTAATTTTAGGCAAACCAATGCCCGAAAGGCCATGCAAGCGCGGGTAAATATTACTGCTTTTGATATTGAGCTTGACTTTCATGAATTAATGGACAAGATCAATAAATCCGGTTTTTCAAGAGTACCCGTTTACCGTGATGACCTCGACCATGTGGAAGGAATTCTGAATGTAAAAGATTTATTACCTCATATCAGCAATGACGAGCATTTTGCTTGGCAAAAGCTGATTCGTAACGTCTATTTTATTCCTGAAAGCAAGCGTTTGGATGACTTAATGAAGGAGTTTCAAAATAGAAGGGTCCACATGGCCATTGTTGTTGATGAGTACGGTGGTACCTCGGGGCTGATTACCCTGGAAGATATTATCGAAGAGATTTTTGGTGATATAAATGACGAATATGACGATGTCGATGCTATCAATTATACTCAAGTAGATGCCAATACCTTCGTTTTTGAGGGTAAAGTGGAAATTAGTGATTTATGCCGCATATTAAATATTGACCAAAATTACTTTGATGATGTTCGGGGAAACAATGAGTCACTGGCTGGTTTACTGCTAGAATTGTTTTCGAGGCTTCCTCGTACTGGAGAAATCACAACACATCGGAATATCACCTTTAAAGTCCAATCAGCAGATAAAAGAAGAATTAAAAAAGTGAGGGTTTTGGTAATTTAATTGAAATGATTACGTCCTGCCATCGGCTTTCCTATATCAATCAGATTAATTCTTAAATACCCAATTTAAAAAGAAGGCTTTCTGCCAGAAGCAAAAGTAGCGGTGTGAAATCATCTTGATCAGGTTGGATTCTCCTAAATGATTTTTTTGATTGCTGCTATTATATCGTCCATAGACTGTGTGTTGGTGTCGATGGCGGCACTCCGCTCATGATAGGGTGCGTACATATCGGTGCCGGTTACCTTAAATAATCCCACCGTGGGTGCGTTTACTGCGCAAGCAAGATGCATCATGCCGCTATCAGCCGCAATAAAAACCCCAGCATTTGCTATAACAGAACCCGAAATACGAATATCTGGATTGAAATAAGTAGGGGCTTTAAAGCTAAGTTGTGAAGTTTTTTCGACTGGTAATAATTCAATTATAGTGTGATCTTTAAACTCAGACTCCAACCGAGCGTATAAATCTTCCCACCAAGTGGTATCATAAATTTTGTCTCCAGTTGCATTAGTGAACAAACAAATCACTTTCTGGTTGTTTTGGACTAAGTTTTTTAACAAAAGTTCTCCTTGTGAAAGCTCCGAACGTGAAAGTTTAAGGTCTAAATTGGGTACTGGTAGGCTTCCCGGTGCAAATCCAGATTCCTGCAAAAAGTATCTGAAATTGTAAACGGGTGACTTTGCCATTAACCCATAATCAGTAAATTGTGCGCTGAAGTCGGTATTGGCGTTGCCGAAGAATTTAAATTTCGCATTGGCCAATTTCGCAGCAATTCTACCGGAAGAAGAACCATCAATCACATTAATTACCATATCGTAATTTCCCGATTTGACGTTCAGCCAACCATTGAGGTACTTGCCTAAACTTTTTAGTGGCTTTTTAGGTAGTTCTATGAATTTATGGAATTGATTGTAATTTTTAAATACCAAAGGAGCTAATCCTCCCTTTACAAATAAATCGATTTTTGCTTCTGGAAAATGATTGCTAATGTCTTGAATTAAAGGAGTAATCAACAATAAATTTCCTAATCTATGGTTAGGTCGGATTACTAATATTTTTTTGACTTCTGAAGCAGCGTGGAGCTTGGAGCTTTGATGAGGTGCTGCCTGACCAATACTTTTTGTAAGCGATCTCATTAAAGACCGTCTAATTGCATTTATTCTTTTATCAAAAGTCATCGTGAAAATGTATCTTAAAAGTAATTGGCCGCAATTTAGATATATTATTTTTTTGGCTCCTTATTTCTGAGTTTTCTCACAAGATTTTCAAGAGGTGTAAGCGTATAACGACGCAATGCTCTACGATTTCTTCTAAAAGCTTGCGCTTTTGCGCTGTCTGCTAAAAACATTTTAATGGCTTCTTCAGCAGACTGTCCTTGATTTTTCGCATAACCACTAATTAGGTTATAAAGCTCTTCTGTGGGGATTTCTAACTTATTGAAGTTTTGTAATGATTTTCTAAAAGGACTTTTCCGGTACGACATTCTATTTAAGTCTACCAACGAAAATTCAAAACCATTTTCAGAGGGTATTACCAGCACATTGGTGATCGAAAAATCGTCGTGATAGATACCAATGGTATGTAGTTTTATAATAAATGCCAAAAAATTATCATACAAAAGGTTTCGTTGGGGATGACCTATTGGGGTTCTGGCCAAAAATTGTTTGAAAGTTTCAAAAGGTTGAAGCGCACTCACAAAAAAACTTCTTTGTAACAAGCCATAGTTATAGCAGTCAATCCAAGCAATATGCTGAGGCGTTTTAATGCCATGCTTATTTAAAAACTCAGAATTTCTATACGATTTTTGAGCTTTAGAGAGGGAAAATAAAGAATAACCCAATCGGTTAAAAAAGTACATCCCCTTATAATCCTTTACCACAAATGAGCCATGTTCATTCGTTATTTTTTTGATCACATTTCTATGGTCTTGAATAACCTTTCCAATGTGATTGAAGGTGTCAGGAAGGCTTAAAGAAAAATCCTTTAAATTAATAAAGGAGCTATTGACGGCATACTTAATCATGGTTTTATCGGGTGTCAGTTTTATTAAAGAATACTGCTGGCGTATAATAAAGAGATAACTATAAGCTTCATTTGGCGCACTACCAGGTTATTAGGTATAAGTTGTGCCTGCCAAAAACTTGTTAGGTAAGTGATTTAACAGCTACTTGTATTTTTCAGTTCTTTTGGAATTATGAATTTATTAACTTCTTTGTTCAAAGTTACCTGAAAATTAATAAAAGATTAAAACGACCTGAAAAAGCGTGAATTTTACGGCTATTTTTGGCTAGCTAAAAAAGAATTTTAGCGGAAAAGTCCAAATTATTTTATTTACTCCAAACTTCTGTTTAATTTTGCCCTGCAAATAACAATAGATTATTTGCTATGAGCACAGACCAACATAAAGTCCTCTTTGAGGCTCTAACTTACGACGACGTTCTTCTAATACCTGGATATTCCGAGGTACTTCCGCGAAACACTTCAACTAAAACAAAACTTACCAAAAACATTGAATTGAATATTCCGATCATATCCGCAGCGATGGATACCGTGACAGAATATGACTTAGCTATTGCAATGGCTCAAGAAGGTGGTATAGGTATTATTCACAAAAATATGTCCCTCGAAGCACAAGCGGAGCAGGTACGTAAGGTGAAAAGGTCTGAAAGTGGGATGATATTAGATCCTATCACGTTGTCCGAAAATGCCACCTTAGGCGAAGCGCAACAAATTATGCGTGAATTCAAAATTGGAGGTATTCCCGTTATCGACGCAAACCACAAATTGATTGGGATACTAACCAATCGGGATTTGAGATTTGAAAAAGACAAAGCGAAGTCAGTTTTGAAGATCATGACGAAGGATAATTTAATTACCGCTTCAGAAGGGCTCTCGTTAGATGACGCTGAGTCGATCTTGCAGGAATACAAGATTGAAAAGCTACCAATAGTAGATGCGGAATACCGCCTAACCGGATTGATTACCTACAAGGATATTCTGAAAAGAAAATCACATCCGAATGCTTGTAAAGACCAATATGGTCGTTTACGAGTAGGTGCTGCTGTA
>CAXBLH010000474.1:0-4456 GCA_963976315.1 uncultured Dyadobacter sp. | reverse complement strand
TCAAAAAGTCAACTTCCGCAAATACACTAGCCACCCCACGGAGCTCACGTGCTTTTGTTTTGTCCCATTCGTTTTCCAGCTGAATCAACGGGTTTACCACCCCCGAGTTTTGGATCGCGGGCAATGAATAGTATAGCTCCTGCATCTGCTGCTCTATTCCATATGGATTGGTAGCCGTAACACTTTTCGTTGTAGCGGGTACCAAAGGCATTACTTTCCGAGCCTGGTCTAAAAAACCACCACTATATGGTAATTTTTGATAAACGCCGTTCAGGTTGAAGCCCACTTTTAAGTTTTTGGTGAGTTTTACTTCATCTCTTAGCGATAGTAAGTATTTATCAAGCTCTTCATGTTTTACAATTCCTTGGTCTTTGGTATAACCCACACCTAGGTTGAACTTATTCTTTTCCGTACTCGAAGAAATACTCAAATTGTTGGTATTGAACATACCCGTTCTAGTTACCGCATTAATCCAATCGGTATCTGCATTCCATGTAGCATAGTCGAATACGTCAGTTGCGCCTATGTTTTCTCTTTCTTCATCAAAAAGCGTTTTGAATTGAGCTGCATCAGTTAGTTTTATTTTGTTTACTAACTTTTTGAAACCAACTGTCGAGTTAAAGTTGATGTTAACCTGTCCATTTTTTGCTTGTTTGGTAGTAACTGCAATAACACCAGCAGCGCCGCGAACCCCAAAAATGGCTAGCGATGAAGGATCCTTTAAAACTTCAATAGATTCAATGTCGTTTGGGTTGATGTAATCAATATTGTCATTGAGAACTCCATCTACAACATAAAGCGGATTGACGGATCCAATACTAACGGTACCACGAATCCTAATGTCAGGCGCTTGGCCCGGTGTTCCGTTATTGACTACCGAAAGACCGGCCACTCGGCTTTGTAAGGAAGCAACTGGGTTGGTGTTAGGTTTATCGGCAATGTCTTTCCCTTCAATTTTAACGATGGATCCGGTAAGGTCCTTTTTGCTGGCGGTACCATAGCCAATTACCACAATTTCGTTGAGGGAGCGGGCATCATCTTTTAGCTCAATATTAATAACACTTTGAGTACCCACCGTAACTTCTTGGGAGGTCATTCCTATCATGGAAAATACGAGAACGGCCGTCTTAGAGGAAACTTCTATGGTGTAGTTTCCATCTATATCAGTGGGTACGCCCTTCGTAGTGCCTTTAATGAGTACACTGGCTCCTGGAAGCCCAACTCCGTCGGATGCTGTCACTTTTCCTGTTATTTTGATGTCTTGCGCAAAGGCATGGTTTCCCCACGCTGTCACAATCATCACAAACAGGAGTTGTAAAAAAGTTTTCATTGATGATTAATTTGGTATAGAATAATTTAAAGAAAATATTGTCTTCAAAGGTTCGCCAAATTAATCGTGGATTCAAATTTATGGGTACATCACTACTACATCACTTAGAATGTTTATATTTTATTAGGCATTATGTGATTTTATTGTTGATTTAATACAATACATTAAATGTCCATCATATAATCCACTAAATTAGAATCAGCATCCAAATTAAGCTTTTTTCGCAGTCGGTATCGTTTAATTTCTACGCCTCGTATGGATATTCCAATGACAGGAGCCATTTCTTTGGTAGATAAATTCATGCGTAAACATGCCGCTAATCTGAGTTCTGACGGGGTTATGTTGGGAACAATGGAGCGGAGTTTCAGAAAAAATTCTTCATGGATTTGGTTGAAATTTTCTTCAAACAAATCCCAGTCTTCTTTTCCCGCCACGTTTCTTTCGATACTGTTAAGTATTTTTTGATAATGAAGGTTGGGCAGTTGTTGTCCGAGCTCCGCTTTTACTTGTTTTAATTCGTCTCGAATATCTTCTAAGATTTCATTTTTCCGAACGACATTAATCGCAATGTTGCTCAACTTTTGGCTTTTGTTATTGATTTCCTTTTGTAGATTTTCGTTTTTGAGTTCGATTAGTTTTCGTTCGCTTTCTAGCTTCTGTTTTCTAAGTTTCTCCTCCTGTTCAGCAAGGATCTTGGATTGATGGTTTTTAATTCGTTTTTCTTGAAAGGAAACTAATGCAAACAGTAAGAAAATGGCAATTGCGGTAAATCCAAATTTTGCAATAAGGGTTTCATACCAATATTTTTCAATGTTGAATTGAAACTGGGTAATAGAATTATTGAGATTGTTTTTTACTTCGAACGTGTAATTCCCAGAGGTTAAGTTGGTATAATCTGCAAAGCTTAATTCGCTCCATTCCGACCAGATTGGCGATAAACCTACCAGCCTGTACTGGTATTGAATGTTTTGATCAAAAATTGGCAAGGTGAATTCCATGCGGATGGACCGTACCTTAAAGGGTATTTGAATATTGTTTCGAATATTAAATTGTTGCGTAAGCTGGTCCAAATTACAAAATTTGGTGATTTGTGTTTTGGGATTTTTACTACTGGTTTGGGTAGTGGTGTGGGTATTGTAAAGCGCAAAGCCATTGTCCAAACAAAATAAATAATCCTCGTTGGTAAGTGGTACTATTACCTCGTTATCCCTAATGAGCGCCACATTTAATAGCTGAATTTGTCCCTGGCGGTGTAAAGCCACGTGGTCACGATATACCTTAAACCAGTCGCTTTTATACCCAGGTCGTAACTTAAAGGGAGCCGCTGTCACCGCCACTTCTTTATGCGGTGTTAATTTTAAATTGTTGCTAGGTGTTAAGAAAGAGTTGCCCGATTTAATTAAAATACTATCTCCGATTTTTGATACGTCTACATTGAACTCAACGGGTAGTCCTTGCGATTTGCTAATGTTTTTCCAAATAGTTGTGGCTTTTAATTCTGGATCAAATTGGGCATAATACAAGCCTTTATAGGCGTGGCTTAGCCAAAAACCACCTTTCTGGTCTGGAACTATATTTTTTATTGGAATGGGCGGAACTCCTTTTATGGCGTGAGCATAAGTCCATTGGCGTTTTTTATTCATTTTGTAAACGTGCAATCCCGTATAGGAACCTTGAATTAGTACAGTGTCCCTTTGGGAGATAACCGGTATAAGCTTCCATCCTCCTGTGATTTCTGAAATTTTTTCAATGGAATTTTCATTGATTCTAAAGGTGGCATCATTATGCCCGCAGATTAATTGGTCCTCATAAACGGCCAAATTCCAAGTTTGTCCTTCCAGTCCAGGGATCGCTTGGAATTCCGATTTGGTGCCCCATTTTTTTACAAAAACACCGTTATTCGTACCAACATATAATTTGTTTCTCCAAAGTGCAGCGGTATAACAAGAACCCAGGGGATTCCCTACCGTTTGATAGTAACGTAAAGGGGAACTGCTTTGAATCATGTCAATACCTTGGTCCAGACCCAACCATATATTTCCGTCTGAATCTTCTTGAAGGGCGAGTACAGTGTTGTTTTGCAATCCACCTTCTTTACTGATTTGCATTTCGAGTACCCCGTTTTTTGAAACCACGTATACCCCTTTTTTAATGGTTCCAAAAACATAATTTTTACTATCGTCAAGTTGAATTACCTTATTGATCACGTTTTCTTTCAGTTCCGAGTTGATCTCAATATTCCATGGATGGAGGTGGCCATTCTGCATTCGATACAGTCCGTGTTTGGCCGTTGCGATTAGGAAATCCGATTTTCCGTAGGGCAAAATGGAGGTGACGATGGTATTTGCTAATAGGTCAGTATTTGGGATACTTTTAAATTGGTCATTTAGGAGTTCGAATAAGCCCTTTCCGATTTGTTGGACTATAATCCGGTGGTGTACCGAACGTAGAAACATAATGTTTTTATCCGAACTGATTTCTGTTACTCGCAGGCCGTCATAGTGGAATATTTTTGAGAAAGATTGGAAATAAATACCATTTTCTGCTTTGAGAATATGCCAAATTTCTTCTGTTTTTAAGGATTGAAAATGATAAGGTTTACTTAAAGAGGTGTACTTAAGATTCCCTATAGCGGTTCTTTCCCAAAACCCGAATTCGCCGAATCCGCCCGCATAGATTCGGTCGGTGGTGGTGGATGGGGATCCAAATTTGGTACATAAAATCGACCTTACTATCTGTCCGACTGGCAGCGGGTACAGCTTCCACGACTCACCATTATACTCCAATAGTCCGTCTGAATTGGCACTGTATATGAACTGGTTAGTGCTTTGGGTTAGGGCCCAGTTTTGGTTTTGGGCTTTATAACTTTTTGGGAAAAAATTGGTGATTGGCGGTGTTTCTTGAGCCCAATTTTTTAAAGAAAATAGTATTAAAGTGATTGTAAGGATTACTTTTGTAACCATGTCGGTGTTATCAGTGAATTTGTATTTTTCCGATCTTACTCGGTTATTTTCAAATTTACAACATTGAAATAAATGATTAAATTCTTATTAAGTATAACTATTTCCGTCCGAAACGACTCGTATTTTATTGTAAGTTATGAAACAGGTAATTTTAATTCTCCTT
>CAXBLH010000473.1:0-4492 GCA_963976315.1 uncultured Dyadobacter sp. | reverse complement strand
AACGGTCCGAAATGCCGCAAAAACTGCCCCCTATATGCATAATGGCGTTTTTAAAACCATGATGGAGGTAGTAGAATTTTATAATAGAGGAGGCGGCGAAGGAATTGGCCTCCAAATTGCAGAACAAACGCTGTCGTCAAAATCATTGAATTTAACGCAAATTGAAAAAGAGAATATTTGTCTTTTTATAGAATCATTAACCGATAAAATTTAGAATCCAATTACCAAAACAAAAAATGAAAATAATCTCAACAGTATTATTATTAGCTATCGCCTTTGTATCGTTTGGCCAAAAAGCAAACGAAATAAGCAAGATAAAACATCATCCTAGGCGCTTTTTATTAGGTACGCAACCAGAGCTGCTTCGAGGCCCGTATTTGCAAAAAGCCTCTCCCACCAGTGTTACCGTACGGTGGCGAACGAATGTTTACGACAGGAGCCGTGTCATGTATGGCAGCAAGCTCAACGAGCCAGAATATTTTGTAGATGACTCTACCTTAGTGGCAGAACATAAAATAGAGCTCACTGATCTTAAACCAAATACCAAATATTATTATACCATTGGGAATTTGGCAGACACTACCCTCCAAGGTAATGCAGACAACTATTTTGTAACCTTACCGGAAAGTGGAAGCGATCAATTGATTCGTATAGCTGGATTTGGAGACTGTGGTAACAACTCTATTAACCAAATAAAGGTGCGCAATGCCATAGAGAATTACATTGCCGACAAACCATTAACAGCGTGGATACTTATGGGAGACAATGCGTATTCCGATGGTTCGGATGCGGAATATCAGTTGAAGTTCTTTAATAATTACAAAGACAATCTTCTTAAAAAATACGCTTTATTCCCCTCTCCAGGGAATCATGATTACCGCGATTATCCTTCGGCCTCTTTTAAGGACCAGCACAAAATGGCCTATTTCCAGAACTTCTCAATGCCTATAAACGGCGAATTAGGCGGAACCCCTTCCGGAACCCAATCCTATTATTCTTATGATATTGGAAACACGCACTTTTTGTCTTTGGATAGCTATGGACAAGATGCTACGGATACTTATATGTATGATAAATTGAGCGGCCAAGCAGAATGGGTTAAAAAGGATTTGAAAAACAACAAAAGTAAATGGGTAGTAGCTTATTGGCACCACCCTCCGTATACCATGGGTTCTCACAATTCGGATACCGAAGACGATTTGGTAGCGATACGTGAAAACTTCATTAAAAACCTAGAAGATTTAGGGGTTGATTTGATCATTTGTGGACATAGCCACGTGTATGAAAGAAGTAAATTGATCAAAGGACATTACGGTATGGAGGAAACTTACGATGCCAAAAAGCATGAAATAAGTTCTTCAACTGGTCTGTACGATGAAAGTAAAAACTCCGCACCGTATTTGAAGAAAAGCAGTAACAACCAAGGAACGGTCTATGTTGTAAGTGGGTCATCAGGTGCCCTGGGCGGCAACAAGGCAGGTTACCCCCACAATGCCATGTTTTATTCCGAAAACAAAGTGGGTGGTGCAGTCGTTTTAGAAATTGAAGGTAACCAGCTGGATCTTAAATGGGTTTGTTCAGATGGCGAAATTCGAGATCATTTTACTATGATGAAAGATGTTTCAAAAGCGGATGAAAAATTACTTTTGAAAGATAAAAAGTTGGGAAAATAAACTGATTAGAAGGGTTGATTTTCGTCTATATTAATATCTTGATATAAAGCATAAAAAAGGATACGCTTTCGTTTTGCGTATCCTTTTTTATGCAATTTTGAGAAATAAATAACTTTCTTAACTTTACAATTTTGAATAACAGCAACTACGTATAAAATAAATCGAATGTTTAATCGACTACTCACCATCATATTTGTCTCTTTTGGGATACTGGGTTGTTACAAAAGCAAAGACTATTCTTTAGATAGTTCGATTCCTCGAATTCAAACACCAACAGCTCAAATTGGATATATCAGAACCAAGTTTTTGAACGATCGACATATTGAAACGGTTTATTTTGACAATCAAAATCGTGTTTTAGAGGAATTTCAATTCGGGAGAACCAACGCTAAGATTAAGAATAATTATAAGGGAAAGCAACTTATTTCTACCATCAACTACCACCATTCTGACAGTTCAGAACGCGGTAGTTTATATATAGATACCGTATACAACTATTACGATTCCGAAAATCGTCTTATAATGGATCATAAAATTTATGGTTCCATTTCAAGGAACATACTAAATAGTCAATCCGGTTATATAAAACGGTATTTAGATTATTCAATAAATGGTGATACCATCATCACAAAAAGAGAGGAAAGTTATGTTCCAGATTCTTCTCATATTCTGGCTTTGATTAATAACTGGGAGCACGACAATAATAAACGCTTAACACGGCATTATTATCTCTATGTCATGAAAAAATCAAATTTATCTTCCAAACCTGATACTATGACACATTTTTCCCAAAGATTTGAATATGGTAAAAATGGCAAACTAAAAATGGCTTGGTATGACTATATGCATTTGAGACCTATTTATCTTCCAGAAGGCCCAGATACGACGCACTATCAGTACAATGATAAAAATCAATTAATTCGGGAGGAGAGAATCTATTCAACAAACATGAGCAACAAGGACTCCATAGATACCTCTCAAATGCTGCCAAATGATAAATTTGTAATCGACTTATATAAAAAGAGATATTTTGAAGATACTAACCAATATTTCAAAAACAATCGTACTGATGTCGTCACTTATCAATATGAACAATTTGATCCAAAAAAACACCTACCCCTCCATATTCCAGATCCCGAATATTAACACTTAATTCGTTTAGGGCAATGTTTTTATGGCTTCGAATAGCATATTAACATACGCCTCTCGATCAATATCATACAGCAACTCCGCATTCGGTTTTTGACCTAAAACATCATAAAAATCAACGACTGTGGCACCACGCGTAAACTCGCCTTTGGTTTCAATAGTAACATAACAAGGCTTACTTTGGAATATTTGAGGAGCAAACAGCCAGGCAATAGCACAAGGATCATGTAACGCAGCACCCCCATCCAATTCTTGTCGATTTTCTCGGTAAAATTTGGAGAAAAAGTCTAATAAATCTGCTGCCACTTTACCGGTTTTATTACCAACGGATCGAAACAATTCAATATCCTTTTCAAAAATCAATGCCTTGTGTGTTACATCCAAGCCTGCCATGGTAATCGGTATTCCGGAATCAAACACAATGGCTGCTGCCTCTGGATCTACAAAAATATTAAACTCTGCCAAAGGAGACATATTGCCCCGGAACGCACCCCCACCCATGAGCGAAATACGTTCTATTTTTGGTTTCAAATGGGGATAAACTGATAAAAACAACCCAATATTGGTCAATGGTCCGGTGGGCACAATAGTAATTTTCTCAGTACTCTCCGCCAGAATTTTGGCAATCCCTTCAATTGCTTTCAAAGATTCGGGTTCGAATGCAGGAATTGGTAAATGCGGACCGTCAAGACCAGATTCACCATGAACCTGATCTGCAATTACCAAATCTCGCAATAATGGTTTATCAGCACCTCTGTAAACCGGCACTTGAACACCGAATAAAGTCAGTAGTTTTAATGCATTTTGTAAAGTTTTTTCTTGGGTTTGATTTCCAGCCGAAGTAGTAATCGCTTTTACATCAAAACGATTGCTTCCAAATGCCAACATTAGCATCAGTGCATCGTCGTGGCCTGGATCACAATCTATAATTATCGGTATTTTTTTCATGGTCAGTTGCCATATGATTCAGCTTCAATAAAGAAAAAAAGCACTCCATTTCCGAATGTTTTGAAAAAATGAATTGGTAAGTTTAAGTTTGGGTTCCATTTAGAAATCCTCCAAGCGAAAGGGTATCTGAAGCTTTTGACTAGCTTAAAAACAAAAAAAGCCAGTCGACCGTAAACAGACGGAAACAACTGGCTTTATTTGAATACAAAATTGTTAATTCTTTACTTCGATTTTATACTTACCTGAACCTACTTGCACCACCGTATACCCGTCGTCGTAGGAAGCTTTTTGTGTTAAAGCTTTGTTATTCAAACTGATTTTTGAAGCCTCCGTACTGGGTATGTAAATATCTGCCGTCGTATTTACAGGAACCTCCACTTCCATTTCAAGCGACGATCCATTTTTTTTCCAATTGGAAACGATATTGCCATTAATAGCATGGTAATTGGCTTTCAATTCGTTGATTCCGTCTTTCCCCATACCGTCTGGACAAATTTCAGGACGAATGATTAAGGAACTATACCCAGCCGTTGCTGCCTTGATACCAGCCGCATTTCCAAACATCCATTCACAAACTGCACCAAAGGCATAGTGACTAAAAGAATTCATGGCAGCATTGTATTTAAAACCATCTTCTTTGGTGTAGCTATCCCAACGTTCCCAAATAGTAGTAGAACCTTGCTCTACTTCAAAACCCCATGATGGAAACTCTTTGCTCAAAA
>CAXBLH010000472.1:0-4498 GCA_963976315.1 uncultured Dyadobacter sp. | reverse complement strand
AGTAGGTAAATAGCACCATCAGCAGCAATTTGAAAGTCTATGGGAGCTACCACTTTAAGGTGCGGCAGAAATGGCTCCATGCTTTTATAGTTACCTTTTTCGTCAAAAGTTACCGCCATTATCCATTTACGAACCCACTCATATATGAAAAGTTTACCGTTATAATATTCAGGTAATTTATAAGGTGCGTTGCGATATTGATCCGAATAAAACACTGGCCCAGCCATCGCGCTTGCGGCTCCTTTTCCCACTAAAGGCCATCGTTTGGAAGGGCCTTTTCCATACCAAATCATGGCAGGTTGAGCGGGAGGTAAGTTTTTTATACCCGTATTATTGGGGGAAACGTTAATGGGGAGTGCTGGATCCTGTTTGGGGCCTTCTTTTTTTGTTTCAAAGTCATATTTCGGAAAACCTTCGTTATTACCAAGAAAATAAGGGTATCCGAAAAAACCTGGTTTTTTAGCTTGGTTAATCTCATCATAGCTCAAAAAGCCTTCTTCCGCAGGAATATTAGTGTCAGGCCCCACATCGCCCCAGTAAACATATTTTGTTTTTGGATCCACAGACACACGAAATGGATTTCGACAGCCCATGACGTAAATTTCTGGATATCCTTGTGAACCATCTTTTGAAAACAAATTGCCCTCCGGTATGGAATAGCTACCATCATTTTCTGGTTTTATTCTTAATATTTTTCCTCGATAATCTTTGCTATTAGCGGATGTTCCTTGGTCGTCCGACAATTCTCTGCCAGGTCTTTCATCGGTAGGATTATGCCCTTCTATCTCTTCTGCATTGGTATTATCCCCTGTTGCTAGGTACAGTAAACCGTCCGCATCGAATGTCAAATACCCAGCGGAATGACAACAATAGGTACGTTGTGTAGGAACTTTTAGGAGAACCTTCTTGGAGGCAATGTTGAGTTGATCTTCTTTTAAATCGTATCGTGCCAAATGGCTAACATTTTCTTCTCCCGCTACACCATAGTATAAATAAAGCCAATTGTTTTCCTGAAAGTTGGGGTCGGCAGCTATTCCTAAAAGTCCGTCTTCTATGCCACTATATACCTTGAGGTTTGCGATGGTTTTTATTTGTTTCGTAGCATTGTCAAATCGTTTGATAGCCCCTTTTCTTTCGATGATAATGACATCATAATTTGGCAAAATAGCCATCCCCATAGGCTCGTCCAATCCTGCGACTAAGTTAATGGGAGTAAACCGAGTACTGTCAGGAGTCTTTGCCTCATTCTTATGGGATTGGTAGTTAATCTTTTCGTTGTCAAACGGAGCATCGTTCAGTCCTGTGATAGCGCATAAAAATATACTGAATATGAAATTAATATAACCTGTCATTGAGCGTGTAAATTAGGTAATGCTTTGGTTTTACAATGCTGGTTGTATTTTTACGATCACCTGTTTGGATATGGGTGTATTGCTTTTTTTGGCAGCCCGTCCAATTGGCACCAGTACATTAGTTTCAGGAAAGTAGGTAGCACAGCAGCCTTTTGGAATGGGATAAACTATAATTATAAACTGGTTTGCAATTCTTAGTATTCCATCTGTTTGATTGGTAATGTCCACCACATCACCATCCTTCATGTTCCGACTTGCAACATCTGCTACATTCATCAGAATGACTCTTCGTTCGTTATAAATTCCTCGATAGCGGTCATTAAGCCCATAAATAGTAGTGTTGAACTGGTCATGGCTCCGGATAGTCATCATAATCAATTCACTATTTGCCAAAACAATCGGTTCATATTTTGCGGTATGGAAATTTGCCTTTAAATTTTTGGTGTCAAATTTTCCTTCCCGTGTGCTATTAGGAAGATAAAAACCACCGGGCAGCTTCACACGTTGATTGTAATTTTTGAAACCTGGAATTGTTCTTTCAATATCTGCTCTAATGATGTCATAATCAGAGGCATATTTGTGCCAGGCAATTTTGGTTTTGGTACCCAATGTTGCCTCGGCGATGCCGCATACGATTGCAGGTTCACTTTTCAACTCCTCGGAAACAGGAGGTAAAACACCCCGTGACATCTGAACAACTCCCATGGAATTTTCACAGGATATGAACTGATTAGTACCTCCTGTCATATCCGTATCGCTTCGGCCCAAACACGGCAGGATAATAGCTTCTTCTCCATGAATCAAATGACTTCTATTTAATTTTGTAGATATCTGCACGGTCATTTTGCAATTTTGTAGAGCTCGGGCAGTGAATAAGGTGTCGGGAGTGGCAGATAAAAAATTTCCGCCCATGGCAATAAAAACATGCGCCTTACCCTCATGCATCGCTTTTATACATTCGATAGTGTCGAAACCATGTTTTCTAGGAGGTTCAAATCCAAAGTTCTTTTGAATAGAGTCAAGAAACTGTTCCGATGGTTTTTCGAAAATTCCCATAGTGCGGTCGCCCTGGACATTACTGTGCCCACGAACTGGACAGGTTCCCGCTCCTGGTTTACCGATACTGCCCTTCAGGAGCAGCAGGTTCACCACTTCTTGAATGGTATCCACGGCATTTTCGTGCTGGGTAAGCCCCATCGCCCAGCATGCAATAATTTTGTTTTTATGAGTAATAAGTCTTGCAAATGCTTTTATTTGGGTTACCGATAAGCCACAATAAATAGCATGTTCGTGAATGTTCACTTCCTCAATGCCTTTTTTCCAATCGTCAAACCCAGCGGTTTTGTCCTTTATAAATTGTTGATCAAGTACGTTTCCTGGATTATCCTTTTCTTCTTCTAGTAATATCTTTTCTACGGCCTGAATGAGAGCCAAATCACTATTTATCTTAATGGGAAGAAACAAGTCCGTTAAGCCCGAATTGATGCCAAATACTCCTTTTACTTCTTGAGGGTTATTAAAACCCATAAGGCCGGTTTCCGGGAGTGGATTGATAGAAATAATTACTGCCCCTTTCGCCTTTGCTTTTTGAAGTGCCGTTAGCATTCTGGGATGATTGGTACCTGGGTTTTGGCCAAGAATTAGGATCACCTCTGCTTCGTTAAAGTCATCCAACGTTACCGATCCTTTTCCAATACCCAAGGATTCATTCAATGCTACGCCGCTGCTTTCATGACACATGTTGCTGCAGTCCGGCAAATTGTTGGTTCCATATTCTCTTACGAAAAGTTGGTACAAAAATGCCGCCTCATTACTGGTACGTCCCGAGGTATAAAAAACTGCTTCATCAGGTGAATTTAAATGGTTTAAGGCAAAACCGATTTTTTGAAACGCAGATTTCCAAGAAAGTGGTTTATAATGGGTCCCATTTGGTTCTAAGTACATGGGTTGCGCAATCCGGCCTTTCAAACCAATTTCATAATCCGAAAGTTTGGATAGGCTTGCTACTGAATGGGTAGCGAAAAAATCCGGAGTAAGTTTCTTGGCCGTAGCCTCATCGGCAACGGCTCTTGCGCCATTTTCACAATACTCTGCAACGCCCGACCGTTCGTCGTCTGGGTCTGGCCAGGCACAACTTGGGCAATCGAAGCCCCCTTTTTTATTCAAATTCCATAAAGCCTTCATTCCCCTTGAAAAACCAGCTTCTTCTACTGTTTTTTTGATGCTAGACACCACCGCTGGAATACCCGCAGCAGTTGTTTTTATTTTACCTCTTTTTAAGCCGGTAAAATCTTCTGGATTTTCCGCTTCTATTTTTTGGGGATTGTTAGGCTTCATTGTATTTGTGTTAAATCAAATGGGGTGTGTATGAGTAAGGTTAACAGGTCTGATTTGGGTTTTCAAAGTTATCCGATTGATCCTCTGAAGAGTTATCCAAACATTTGAAATCTTTTTCGATTAATATTTTCAAAATTTCCTGATTTTCCAGCTCTATCGTATTTTCGAATCCAACGGTGTCATTAGTAGTCCAATCCGTTAAATAATTTGAAGGGATAAATATAATTATTTCACCTTTTAAATATTGCGCAGTAAGTTGGTCTATGTTTTCCTGAGCTACGAGCGAATATTTTAACTGGTTGTCACCAAAGTTAATTTCATTGGATATTTTTCCACTTAAGCACATTTTATCAACTTCTGGTTTAGAAAGTCTGTATCGAATGGAGTTTCCGTTTATTCTAATTTTCATTTTTGTTTCGTTAAGGTGTTATTATTCGTTTCAAACCCGTGTAAAGATTAAAACCTTTGGGCTTCAAAAAACCAATTAGGGTAATATCAAAAGCCTTAGCCGTTTCGATAGCCAGGGTTGAAGGTGCTCCAAATGCCAAAATTACACGAATTCCTGCCATATTAGCCTTCTGGACGAGTTCAAAACTTATTCGGCCACTTAGTAACAAAACATGATTTTGCAGCGGTAAAGTGTTTTCCAAAAATGCCCATCCGATAAGCTTGTCTAAGGCATTGTGTCGGCCAACATCTTCCATAAGTTTAATGAATTTTCCAGTAGTATCAAATAAGGCTGAAGCATGGATTCCACCCGTTGTTTGAAAATTCTTTTGCAGTGCATTCAGTTTTTCGCCTATTTCAAG
>CAXBLH010000471.1:0-4513 GCA_963976315.1 uncultured Dyadobacter sp. | reverse complement strand
CTGGTACTTTCGCTTTAAATTCTCGGGAGTATCTAGTGCATCAATCCGTCCATCTACCATAATAGAAATCCGGTCACAATATTCGGCTTCGTCCATATAATGAGTAGTCACAAAAATAGTAACCCCTTGATCAGCAGCCGCATAAATCAGATCCCAAAATTGTCTCCGAGTAACGGGATCAACGCCACCCGTTGGTTCATCTAAGAAAACGATTTTGGGATTATGTATCACAGCCACAGAAAAGGCCAGTTTTTGTTTCCATCCAAGTGGCAATTCTCCCACTCGCTTTTTCGTCTGATTTTGTAACCCTAATCGTTTAATTAATTGACTCCCCTCTTCCTTTATTTGCAAATCCGACAGCCCATATATCCCGCCAAAAAAACGGATATTTTCCAGGATCGTGAGATCTTCATACAATGAAAATTTTTGACTCATATAGCCAATATTTTTCTTAATCATTTCGGTTTGTGTGTAAACATCAAACCCAGCAACAGTAGCGGACCCAGAGCTAGGAGTGGACAGCCCACATAGCATTCGCATGGCCGTAGTTTTCCCTGCTCCATTAGCACCAAGAAATCCAAAAATCTCCCCAGATTTAACTTCAAAAGTGATTTGATTAGTAGCAACAAAATCTCCAAACCGCTTCGTTAGTTTATCTGCTTTTATTGAAATTTCTTCGGTCATACTATTCAGATTTTTCCGTTTCTTTCATCAAATACATAAAACTATCTTCGATAGTCGGGGCTATTTTTTTAAATACAACGTTCCGATGGTCTTTTGCCAATAAATAATCCTGATACTCCTTTGGAACTTCATCAGAATCTCTTTTAAAGGTAAGGTGCAAATATTCCCCAAAAGCAAAGCAACTGTTAATCCCTTCAAAAGCTTTAGAATCTGTCAGTAATCGAAACGTGTTGCTGGCCTTAACGGCAAAAAGTCGCAGTGGAAAAGCTTGCAAAATTGCCGTGGGCACATCTATTTTCATGATTTTACCATTTTGAATTAAAGCAATACGATCACACAATGTGGCTTCATCCATATAAGGAGTTGAAACAAAAATAGTAATCCCTTGCGCTTTTAAACTGGCTAACATCGCCCAAAACTCTTTACGAGATACTACATCAACACCAGTAGTGGGTTCATCCAAAAACAAAACCGTAGGCTTGTGAATTAATGCACAACACAGGGCAAGTTTTTGTTTCATTCCACCCGACAATTTACCGGCTCTGCGAGTTTTAAATGGTTCAATTTGTTGGTAGATATCATTTATTAAAGCCCTGTTAGCCTCAACGGTAGTATTAAAAAGGGTTGCAAAAAATTGAAGGTTTTCCTCCACTGTGAGATCCTGGTAGAGAGAAAATTTACCAGGCATATACCCTACGGTATTTCTAATTTCTTTTAGATTTGTCTGTACGTCGTATCCATCTACTACTGCGGTTCCAGAATCAGCTAACAATAAGGTGGTAAGAATGCGTATGAGTGTCGTTTTCCCTGCACCGTCCGGTCCTATTAAGCCAAAGATTTCTCCCTCATTTACCGAGAAGCTGATTTTATCCAGAGCTAGTAAAGTACCTTTGTTAAAGGTTTTGGTAATATTTACACAGGAAATACCTTTCAGACGGATCTTGTTACTCATTGGGAATATTTTTGAGGGTCTATCATTCGCTTTCCACTTTATATATTATTACTGAAATTTCAGATCACCATACATACCAATTTTGAGTTGACCTTCATTTTCAACCAAAACCTTAACCGCATAAACACGATTAGCTCGCTCGTCTTTGGTTTGAATTGTTTTGGGGGTAAATTCTGCTTTACTGCTGATCCAAGTAACAATACCGGTGTGACTGGAATAAGATTCTTTTGTGGAATCTGTCAAAACTGTTACTTTTTGATTCAATTTTATTTGAGGTAGTTGATCACCTGTTATATACGCCCGAAAAACAAGGGTGTTCAAATTAGCCATTTTATATAAAGTTTTCCCAGGAACTGCCATTTCTTTGGCATATGCATATTTGGTTAAAACAGTTCCTGAAATAGGACTAATCAGAAGGCATTTCCTTAGCTGGTCATTTAGCTGTTCAATTTGTACCACCAACGGATTTTTTTCACTTTGAAAACCTTTTGTTTGAGTAGAAAGTACCGATTTTTGGGCCAAATCCTGCTGTTGAATAACTCCCAGTTGCCTTTCCAGTACTTCTAATTGACCATTAATATCATCTAGCTGCTTGGGAACGGCTGCATCCACCTTCAAAAGATGAATAATCCTTCGTTTTTCTTTATCGAGTGACGCTATTTGACTTTCTATTACAAGTATCTGTTTTTTAAAAGTAGCAGTTTGCACCGCTATTTGAGGAAGCCGACTATCTATTGCACCCAGCTGTGCCATTAATTGCTTTTTTTTGAGATACAATTGCGTGCTATCAATATACCCTAGTACTTCCCCTACTTCTAAAGTCTGGCCTTCTTCCATGTTTAGCTTTTCAATTATACCACTGACCTCAGCTGGAACCATGATCTCCTCCGCCTCAAAAACACCAGATGCATCAAATTCTGGCCCCTTATTTTGACATGAAAATAGTAAACCAGATACCACGGCCCATCCAGTTAATGTCCTCCAAAGTAATTTCATAGTTAACATCTCGATTGTATTTACGCTGTTTAGTGCCCCATCATTATTGACCAAGAGTCACCTTGTGACTATATTGGGCTGCTAACAATTGGATTTTATGATAACTTAAATTTTCCCTAGCCATATTTTCGGCATTTACTTCTCTAATATAATCCGCAGGAAGCTTAACACCGCTCTTCAGTTGCTCCGCAGCCGTATTTTTTATACTATTACGCAGGACCACTATCTCCTCATCAGCTTCTATCAAATCGCGCCATTTTCGTATAAGCTCACTTTCTTGGGCAATTTTTAATTGAGTATGAAACAAAAAGATATTCTTTTGTATATCAATGCGTTTGGAATTGTTGTTCAGTAGATGCTTTTCACCTTTAGCAGTATACAACCCCGACAAGTGCCAGCTAAATCGGAGCCCACCCAGTGCATAAAACACAAAATCATTTTTCAAGAAATTCAGTGCTGGCCTCCCATAACCGCCTTGTACAAACAGTCCAACTCTGGGCCTATTTTTGGCATCAATCATTTTGGATTGGATCCCTAACATTTGCTTTTGAAACTCGAACTGATCTATTTCTGGCCGTGTAATACTTTCAGAGAACGTTTCATAAACCTCTGGAATAACCAAAAATGTGGACTCCTTATAAACCTGACCCGTATAAACACCGAGCATATTTAAGTAAGCTCGCCGGAGAGAAGTCTGTTCAGTAACAATTTGATTAGCCGAAATCAATTCAGCCCTAAAAAAGTCAGCATTACTTTTATAAGCTACTCCATTTTCAATGGCTCCCAAGGTGACATCAAGCCCTTTTTGCAAGTCGGCTTTCCGAAGTTCAATTTGATCCAACTTACTATTAATCAAAAGTATACCAAAATACAGTTGGTTAATATTTTCACGTAATTTGTAAATTTCTGTGTTGATTTGTGCATTTTCCTGTTGCGCAGTAACATGAGCCAGCTCCTTACTTACCGCAGTAGCGCCTCCATCATAAAGGACCTGCGTAACTTCGCTATATACTTTGTACTGATCCTTGGAAATAGGAGTGATATCTGTCCCTGGAATTTTAATAGGAAGACCAGTAACATCCGATTGATATGTTGCCTGACCGTATAATCCAATTTGTGGCAACAAACCGTTACGAGCATTTTCAATCGTATAGGTTTTGGTACTTGCGATCAGTCCTTGTTGCTTAATTAAAGGATAATTACCCATCGAAAGCGCATAACATTCATTGAGTGTGATGGAAGCCGACTGAGCAGAAACCTTTAGAAATGAAACTATTAAAATAAAAATCAAAAAAACACGACCCATAATTTAAACAGTTACTTTAATCAAGTGATTAATTCAACATCAAAAAAACTCATTTATTTACGATACAAAAATGTCTCAACCCATAGCGGAATTAATTGCTTTCGTTCTAACATAAGCGCATTAAATTGCTCATCGGACATACCACCAATGCGTTTTAAAATTGGACTACCTACAAAAGGAAATACCGTTAAACTGAGCAGGTTAATCATAATATGTACGGGATTGATTTCCGTAATTTTACCAGCCACGATCTCCTCCCTAATTTGGGTGATCATATAAGAATTTAACAGAATTTTGTCAAACCGTACTTTTTCAATTAAGCGGACTGGATTATTTCTAATTTCGCTTAAAATAAAAATCGGCATATCAGGTTGGGCAATGAGCATATCAATATATCCTCCCACAAACTGTTCAAACTTTTCGCAAAGTGTGGTACTTTCATCATTGGTTATTTGCCCAATACTTAATACAAATTGTTTGACATTACTTTCCATAATTATATCAAACAACTTTTCCTTACTTCGAAAGTAATAATTCAGTAAGGCCACATTAATGCCCGCCTCTTCTGCTATATC
>CAXBLH010000470.1:0-4533 GCA_963976315.1 uncultured Dyadobacter sp. | reverse complement strand
GCGTTAAATTTTAAAGGGCGGTTCGCACAAAAAATAAGCTATAAACAATTCTATCTTTAGAATTTAAATAGGCTCTAAAAATAGGCCCAAAGATTCAAAGTTCCAGTTGAACTATTTGCATAAATGGAGTTAGTAAATTTTTTTAATAATATTCTTTTATAAAATCACTGATAATCAGGCTAAAAAGTTAAAGCTGGGAATAAGTGTAAACCAAACAATTGTCGTCTTTTAGTAGTGTAAAGTTCACATTTGATATTTTATTATTTTGAAAATTGCCGTAACCAAAGAAATCAAACCGTTCGAGAGACGGGTTGCTCTTACCCCTGCCGTAGTAAAATCACTTATTAAAGTTGGATTTTCGTGCATTATTGAAAAAGGCTCGGGCGAAAGCTCATATTTTTCTGATGAGCTATATGAACAAGCGGGTGCTGAAATTGCCCCGGATGCCGCCACTACTTATGCCCAGTCGGATATTACTTTTAAGGTCAATCCGCCCACGGTAGAAGAAGCAAAACTTTTAAAGGAGGGTTCTGTTTTACTTTCCTATATGTATGCCTACACGATTCCTGACGTGCTGGAGGTACTTAACGAAAGAAAAATTTCTTCCTTTTCCATGGATGCTGTACCTAGAATTTCCAGAGCGCAAAAAATGGATGCACTCAGCTCCCAAGCCAACTTAGCAGGATATAAGGCTGTGCTTTTAGGAGCCAATGCTCTTGGTAAAATCTTTCCATTGATGATGACCGCCGCAGGTACTATTACGCCATCGCGTGTATTGGTATTTGGAGCAGGTGTTGCTGGCTTACAAGCCATCGCAACTGCCAAAAGGCTTGGCGCAGTGGTAGAGGCTACTGATGTTCGGGCTGAAACTAAAGAGCAAGTCGAATCCTTGGGTGGACGGTTTTTGCAAGTGGAAGGTGCGGAAGGGGTAAAGGTAGAAGGCGGATATGCCAAAGAAGTTTCTGCGGATTACCTGCAAAAGCAGCAGGAGTTGATAAAGCAACGAATTAAAGAAGCGGATATAGCCATCACGACGGCATTGGTTATCGGGAAAAAAGCTCCAGTACTGATTACCGAAGAAATGGTGAAAATGATGAAGCCTGGTTCGGTGATTGTGGATATGGCCGTGGAATCAGGAGGGAACTGTGCTTTGAGTGTATTTGGTGAAACTGTTATTAGGCATGGCGTAACCATTGTTGGGGAACCCAATATGCCTTCCCTATTGCCCATTAACGCTAGTGAGTTATATGCCAAAAATATTTCCACGTTGCTAATTCACCTTGCTACTTCAGAAGGCTTTAAATGGGATATGGAAGAAGATGTTACCAAAGGAAGTTTGATTACTCATCAGGGCGAATTGGTACATGGCTTTACCAAAGAAATTCTTGCCAAATCAAAAGCCTAGCCAGTGGAAAACCATTTGGTTAACTTAATTCCATTTATTCTTGAAACAATTGTCTACTAACTCATTTAATATATGTCAATCGAAAATTTTATATTCCTTCTATATATCCTGGTTTTGGCCAGTTATTGTGGTTTTGAGTTAATATCAAAAGTACCACCAACCCTGCATACGCCTTTAATGTCTGGGTCGAATGCCATTTCAGGTATTACTATTGTGGGTGCAATTTTGTGTATCCCCGAAGGAGAATTTAGTAAATACATGGGGATGGTGGCGCTCATATTTGCCACTATTAATGTGGTTGGAGGCTATGCCGTTACCGATAGAATGCTCCAAATGTTCAAAAAGAAAAAATAATAGAACTGGCACAATATCCTTCCATTTTTAATCGACTTACATGAATATCTTTATACAACTCACATACCTTGTCGCAACCATACTTTTTATTGTTGGTATCAAAAAGCTTAATCGTACGCAGGAAGCCCGACAAGGAAATATGATTTCTGCATTTGCCATGCTATTGGCCGTGGTTGCTACTTTGGTGCATTCACAATTAATCAATCCTATTGAAATTTTTAGCTGTATGCTCATTGGTAGTGCCATTGGGCTTATATGGGCAAAAAAAGTTGAAATGACTCAAATGCCCGAAATGGTGGCTATCTTCAATGGTTTTGGTGGTATAGCCTCCTTATTTGTTGCGTTTTCTGACTATTGGACTCGTGCGGTGGAGCAGCCTGAACTCCCCACGGACTCCATTACTATTATTAGTATTTTATTAAGCGTGCTGATTGGCGGTATTACGTTTAGTGGCTCACTGACCGCTTACGGAAAACTGAGTGGAAAAATCAATGGGAACGCCATCGTTTTTAAAGGTCAGCATTTATTGAACTTAGTATTCTTGATTGTGGCTATTGTTTGCGGTGCTTTGGTTGCAATTAATACAGGCTCAGTTGCGGCCATGCTTGTAATGGGTGCTATTTCTCTTATTCTCGGAATTCTGGTAGTAATCCCAATCGGTGGTGCTGATATGCCTGTTGTTATTTCCTTATTGAACTCTTATTCGGGTATGGCGGCTTGTACTACTGGTTTCGTCCTGAATAATAGTGTACTAATTGTAACTGGTGCTTTGGTAGGGGCTTCTGGTATTATCCTGACCCAGATCATGTGTAAAGCCATGAACCGCTCTTTGGTAAGTGTGTTACTGGGTGGATTTGGAGCAAAAGCAGGTGACGGTAGTGGCGGTGGAAGTGCTAGCGAAATGGTCATCAAAGAAGTTGGAGTAGAAGAAGCTGCCATGATTTTCGACTCTGCGTCTTCTGTCATCATCGTACCGGGTTATGGTATGGCGGTAGCACAAGCACAGCATATTGTTCGTGAAATGATGGATTTATTAGAAGCAAAGGGTATTAATGTAAGATTTGCAATTCACCCGGTTGCGGGTAGAATGCCAGGGCACATGAACGTGCTTTTAGCGGAATCTAACGTACCTTATGATAAATTGGTGGAGATGGATCAGATTAATGATGATTTCTCAAATACGGACGTAGTATTGGTGGTTGGAGCGAATGACGTGGTAAACCCTGCGGCTAGAACCAATCCTGCCAGCCCAATTTATGAAATGCCCATCTTGAATGTTGATAAAGCCAGAACAGTCATTGTCAGCAAACGATCAATGGCAGCTGGGTATGCTGGTATTGAAAATGAGCTTTTTGGGTATCCAAACTGCTTGATGTTATTTGGGGATGCCAAATCAACGCTTACTAAAATGGTGGGTGAAATTAAAGAATTGTAGCCAATTAATTCTTTTGGAAAAGCGACCTGTATCAGCATTGGCTGAGGCAGGTCGCTTTTTTTAGCGATCCACTTCGCCCATAACCACATCAATGGAGCCTATGATAGCCACCAAATCGGCGATTAAAGAGCCCTGAGAAATCTCTCCAATGACGGATAAATTATTGAAGGAACAAGCTCTTGCTTTGCAACGGACAGGAACATCGGACCTGCCATCTGTCCTGAAGAAAAATCCTACTTCTCCTTTAGGATTCTCTGCTCGAATATAAAAATCCATAGCTTTGGGACGAATTTTTTTGGGAACGTATGCTTGCGGGTCAAAATCACGAGTTCTTTTGTGATCAGTAGTTAATTTTTTAAGACTCTGCTCAATGATTTTTACTGATTCCCAACATTCCACCACACGAACCCAGGTCCTGTCCCAACAATCGCCTTTGGTTCCCATTTTTCCTTCACCAATAGGCACTTCAAAATCTATTTCCGGATAAACGGAATAGCCATCGACCTTTCTTAAATCGTAACGTAAACCGGAGCCTCTGAGCATAGGGCCTGAACAACCATAGTTGATCGCAACCGGAAGCGGCAGCACGCCCACATTGGCAGTTCTATTTACAAATATTTTATTATCGATCACTATTTGTTGCAGCTCTGTCAGTTTCGGTTTTAAGTAGCTAAGAAACTCTTGACATCTTTCTTCAAAACCTACGGGCAAATCGTAAAACAGTCCTCCCACCCAGATATAATTATAGAGCATACGAGCTCCTGAAACCCACTCCAGCAGTCGAAGTATTTGCTCGCGATCCCGCATCATCCATAGAAAAGGGGTGTAAGCACCAATATCCATCGCATAAGTACCCAACGCCACAAAGTGGGAAGCTAACCTATTGAGTTCTGCCACTACTACCCGTATATATTGAACACGCATAGGAATATCATTTTCAATACCCAGCATACGCTCCACGCCCATCACATAGGCGTGCTCAGTATTCATTGCTGCTACATAATCCATCCGGTCCACGTAAGGGATTATTTGATTGAAAGGCAGTGATTCCGCGTGTTTTTCAAAACAGCGGTGTAGGTATCCCAAATGAGGAACCACGTCTACGATAACCTCGCCATCGGTTACTACTTCAAGCCGTAAAACTCCATGGGTAGAAGGATGCTGCGGGCCTATGTTAAGTACCATTTCTTCTGTCTTCAGATGCTCCGCTTTGTACTTAGTAGGTACGGATATCTGCATGTGTTCGGGTTTGTATTCGTATTGGATGGTGTTACTCATGATGGCTGTATCAGGGGACGACTCTTTTTTTTATATTGACTGGGTTTTGTAGATATGGAAC
>CAXBLH010000469.1:0-4556 GCA_963976315.1 uncultured Dyadobacter sp. | reverse complement strand
GCGTGCGGTAATACCATCAGAAACGTGACGGGTTCGGCTGTAGCAGGAATTGATCCAGAAGAGCCTTTTGATATTTCGCCCATGGCACATGCCATATTTTCTTATTTCCTCCGTAATCCTATTTGTCAGGATATGGGTCGGAAATTTAAAATTTCTTTATCTTCTTCTGAAAAAGATACCGCTTTTGCCTTTATCCATGATGTGGGCTTAATTGCCAAAATGGGTACGAACGAAAAAGGAGAAACCGTAAAAGGATATAAAGTACTAGTTGGTGGAGGCCTTGGTGCACAACCCTTCTCCGCACAAGTAGCATTTGAATTTTTGGAAGAAGCGGATGTAATACCATTTACAGAATCTATCTTACGTGTTTTTGATCGCTACGGAGAGCGTGTACGCCGTCATAAGGCACGTATGAAATTCTTGCTAAATGATATTGGTTTAGATACTTTAATGGAAAGAGCTCGTGAAGAACACAAATCGCTTAAAAACAAGCGTTTTGAAATTACAGAGCCAATTCCACTGGATATAACGGCAAATTATATTGATACCCGCTCACTGACCGAAGCCGAGATTTTGTCATTAGCTACTCATACATTAGCTGCCGATGAAATGGATACCTTTACCAAATGGCTAAAAACCAATGTTTTTGAACAAAAACAAAAAGGTTGGTATGGTGTTAACCTTCGAGTGTTGCTTGGTGATATGAGTTCGGATACGGCCCGTTCTTTGGCTGCTATTGTGAAGGAACTTGCCGGAGATGATATTCGAGTAACTGTAAACCAAGGTTACCTCTTACGTTTTGTAAAAGGCGAAGATTTACCTACTATTTACACCAAACTAACAGCACTAGGACTCGCTAATCCAGGATTTGATAGTACCGCCGACATTACAACGTGCCCGGGTACGGATACTTGTAACCTTGCAATTTCTAGCAGCTACGGTATTACCCGTGCATTGGAAGACGTAATGCACCAAGAATTCCCTGATATGATTTACAATCAGGATATCAAAATCAAGATTAGTGGTTGTATGAATGGCTGTGGCCAACACAACGCCTCTAATATAGGTTTCCACGGTAGCTCTATCCGAAACGGTAAATTGGTATTACCTGCTATACAGGTTTTATTAGGGGGCGGTTTCAGTGGCGACGGTGTGGGTTTGATAGGTGATAAAGTAATTAAACTACCCACGAAAAGAGGTCCAGAAGCTTTACGGGTACTATTCAAAGATTTTGAAGATAACGCCTTAGAAGGTGAATATTACAATCAATATTACCTTCGCCAAACCAAAAATTATTTCTATCAATTGTTAAAACCATTGGCTGATCTTAAGTCGGTGGTCGATGATGAATACCGCGACTGGGATCATGACGAGTTGTTCAAAACAGAAGTTGGTGTGGGTGAGTGTGCGAGTGTTTTGGTTGATTTGGTAGGTACCACTTTGATAGAAGCCAATGAAAAACTGGCATTAGCAAAGGAAAACTTCGAATCGAAGGTATGGGCAGACGCTATTTATCATGCCTATAACGTGCTGGTTACTGGTGCTAAGGCATTACTAATGACCACGGATGTTTCTACCAATACCCAGTATGGTATCATTAACGATTTTGAAACCAATTTTGGAAAAGATTTCAAATACGAAACGCCAGCAGCATTTCAAGTGGCAGATGCCCAAGAAACGCCATTCAAAGCTTTGGTATTCAGCTTGAATAAGTTTGAACCATCAGAAGAATTTGCAAATTATTATATAGCTTCGGCTGGTTCATTTATTGACTTTGTAAATGAAACTCGAAGACAACAGCTCTTGGATTCTGGATCCCCAATTTTACAAGAATTGTCCTTTGGTCAAGATAGCTAATACATTTTTGGGCAAAGCCTTTAAAAAGCCGTTGGGCAGTTTAAAGGCTTTGCCTCTTTCTATACATGCCATTTCCCCTTTGTTGCATAGACGAAGGGGACTTTTGCCCTCTGGGCTTAACTAATACCATAAAATGAAACTTACCCTTATAGGCGCTGGTCCGGGTGATCCTGAGTTAATCACATTAAAAGGATTAAATGCACTAAAAAAGGCCAAAGTAGTGCTCTATGATTCCTTAGCGCACCCTTCCCTACTCGATTATTGCCCAGCAAACTGCATTAAGATTTTAGTAGGGAAACGCTTCGGAAAGCCTAGTTGCGGGCAAGACACCATCAACGAACTCATCGTTGAAAATGCCTTGATTCACGGAGAAGTAGTAAGGCTAAAAGGAGGAGATCCGTTTATTTTTGGTCGGGGATATGAAGAATTACTTTATGCTGCAAATCACGGCATACAGACGGAAGTAATCCCAGGAATATCCAGTAGCTATTCCGTTCCAGCAATGGCTGGAATTCCAGTAACCAGTCGTGGTACCAGCGAAAGTTTCTGGGTGGTAACAGGAACTACCAAAAACCATGAATTGTCAGCAGATGTAGCATTAGCGGCGCAGTCCACGGCCACGGTTATTATACTGATGGGCATGCATAAACTGGATGAAATAGTAAAAATCTATATAGATTTAGAAAAACAGGAGATCCCTATCACTATTATTCAAAATGGTACCCGCCCCAATCAAAAAATAGTATCAGGTAGGGTTAGTAATATATCAGAAATTGTCAGAAATTCAGAAATTTCGTCGCCTGCGATAATTGTTATCGGCAACGTTGCAGCACTTCCAAGCTTTTTGATTAACAAGGTATCACCTACTAGTAATTGAGAGCTATTAAGCTATATCATTCAAATTCTTAGAGCCTGTGTTTAAATTTTAATGAAAGAATTGGTTAATTTTTAAAAAGGCTCTTAGCTTATCCAACATCCCAAAGAGAGGCCTCTAGTAAAGGATATTAATTGGAATTACAACCTAGTGTCCTAGTATATCACTACCTAAAACCTAAAATTACTCAGCTTATTCATTATTTGTTCTAGATACCAATGAAGGGAATGACTGGCTTGAAAGTAAAAAATTACACCTGCTAATAGTAAGTAGCTAATGAATAACCACTTCTTTTTAGATTCGTATAGTCTAAAATTATGAAAATAATCATAGACCATTGATAATGAAAAACTTACAATCATTAATACAAAGGATAAAACGCCACAATCATTTCGGTAATGTAAGATTGTCTTAAAAACAGGGGCACCCAAGACGATATACAATAACCACACTGCAAAACCTGTCCGATACAAATAGATGCTTAAGCGCTTATCGTTTTTAACATCAAATAGGTGATAGAGCATATCATTTTTTGATTTAATGTATAGTTTTACATTTCTAAACCCAGATAATTGTAGTACTTATAACCACTGATTTTGTATAACTACTTTTATTGTCAGCAACCCATTGAAATCATTTGCAGGAAGGACTTGATGGTTAAAAGCAATACGAAATAAATCCTGATAAAGTATTGAATTCAAACATAAAATTGGGAAGTTATTAGTATAATTACAAAATTATTTACATGAAAAAACCTATTTCGAAGATTTTATTCTACCTATTAAATTCACTTTCACGATTATCATGGAAGCAAATTTTCGTTTTGTCTGATTTTCTAAAGTGGATTGTTTTCGATGTTGTAAAGTACCGAAAAAAAGTGATACTTGAGAATCTTACCAATAGTTTCCCAGATAAAAGTAAAGCGGAAATTCTTAAAATTGCAGAAGACTTTTATTTTCATTTTACAGACATAATTGTAGAAACCATTAAGTTCAAAACCGCATCCAAGTCAGAGATCTGTGACCGTTTGCAAGGGGATATAAGTATAATGGATACTTATTACAGCAATAATACCAATTTAATTTATTTGATGGGTCATCGGGGTAATTGGGAATTAGCCAACCTTTTTTCTTCCCTTAATTTCACACACGACTGTATTGTGGTATACCGGCCCTTACAAAATAAAGAATCGGATCAATGGTTTAAAGAGTTGAGAACACGTTTTGGAGCCCAATTGGTCTCTATGGATAATATATTCCGGGAACTTCAAAAACCAAGAACCAAGCCTTACTGTGTGGTATTAGCCAACGACCAGTCTCCAAATCCTAAAGCAGCCTTCTGGACGCAATTTTTACACCAAGACACAGGGGTTTTTAGAGGGGTTGAAGCCATAGCCCGACGGTATAACCTTACGGTGTTATACGCCGACTTCAGTAAAAATGCTGAAAAACGAGGTCATTATCATGTAACAATCACCCCCATCTCGGACAATCCTAAAGAAGAACAAAACAATGCCATTTTGGAGAAGCAAATTCGGCTTTTGGAAAGCGATATTGAGCGCCAACCCCATAATTGGCTCTGGAGCCATAAACGATGGAAACATGAAAGGCCTTCGAAATTGCGTGGGGATCAAGTGCTGAACATCCCGCATTAAGAACCTTGTTTAAATTTTAATGAAAGAATTGTTTATAGCTTATTTTTTGTGCGAACCGCCCTTTAAAATTTAACGCAGGTAGAGCCAAAAATAGCATATACAAACTATTGGTTAATTTTTTAAGCCTGTATGTTTAAAATGAGAATAAGCCTCGAGGTTTTTTAAATTTGA
>CAXBLH010000468.1:0-4581 GCA_963976315.1 uncultured Dyadobacter sp. | reverse complement strand
ATTGAACGGCTTAACCGTCGGAAGAGTCCAGAGTATAAAATTATTGCAAGCCCAAAAAAAAGCCTATTGGTAACCCTCGATATTCAAAAAGGCATTGCCCTAAATGGTGGAACCACCGCCTTATTGGCAGATGGTGGACTGCTCGGTGGAAAAGTAATCCATTTATCGGTGGGCAAGCAAAATAATATTTTGACGGATCTGGATACGCTCACCGGTCGGAAAGAAGCAGGAATATCGGCATTGTTACAAGAGAAGGCACTTCCAGTAGTTACCCACGCCGATTCACTGGTAAGGAATTTAAATGTGGTTGTAGAAGGATTTAAGGAAACAGGCCTTATTTTAAACCAAGTAATGCGGAACTACGATGCAACAGGTACTAATCTGGACGGCCTACTTAGTGAGAATCGTAAAAACCTTGTGGGTATCACTTCCAATCTCAACAAACTGACGACCTCCCTGCTTGCAACAGAAAAAGAGCTGCAACCTTTACTCGCCAAAACCAACACCATAGCAGACTCTCTGAATGCGCTACGTATAGGAGAAACGCTTCAATCCGCTAATAGAACGATCTCTGAGTTACAGGGCATTCTGGCTGGTGTTAAAGCAGGTAACGGAACTGCTGGGAAGCTAGTTACGGATCAAACGCTGTACGACAATATGAATCGTACCATTATTAGCTTGAATAAACTGATGACCAACCTTCGGGAAGAGCCAAAACGCTACGTCCATATTTCTGTTTTTGGCAAAAAGGACAAAGGCCCCTCGGAGTCTCCTTTAGATACCGCAACGGTGATTCAAAATTGAGTAGGTTTTTGGAAAGTTACAGTGATTTTGAACAACAAAGATTTTTTCAATCAATATTCGAATGCTGTATTTAGGACTGCTCACCGGTACTTACAGTCGGATGACTTAGCACAGGATATCGTACAAGAAGTTTTTACAACCATTTGGCAAAAAAGAGGTACGCTACACGATGTCAAAAATATAGAACAATACCTTACCACCATCGCTCGAAACAGAACCTTTCGGGAGCTAAAAAAGTGGTCGTTAGAATTAAAGCTTCGAGAAGAATTCCTCCAAGAATCGGAGCTTATTACCCAAGAAGAACCCGAAATAACGCCCTACAACCAGCTACTGAAAGAAGCAGTAGCGCTACTTCCAAAACAGCAAAAGCGGGTTTTTGAATTGGGAAAACAGGAAGGGCTAAGCCATGATGCCATTGCCAAACAAATGAATTTATCGCAAGGAACGGTAAAAAACCACATGGTGCGGGCCCTCAGCTTTATCCGGCAACAAGTTACGGAACGCATAGGATTCTTACTGCTTTTCCTTTTTAATTAACTTCCATTTAGAGCCTTATAGCCCTAGCCCAAATTGTGCACTAATCCCACGCAACAAGGCTATTTTCACTGGGTTGTACCTTTTTTATTTTCGGTTTGTGCCTATGGATTTCACCTTTGTGATTGGCCAAAATAACTGCTAATTGAATAAATAATGTAGGGCGTTCATAATTTTTTCAAATGACACTGTCCCTTTTTATTAAATGGCGACTCTATCTACTAGATGGGAACAAAATAGCGGCGAACTCTTTTGGTTTTCCATTTTAAATACCCAAACTCAGCCATGGATCAAAAAAGAATCATTTTCCTACTGGATCAAAAGAAAAACAATTTAGCGTCAGAAACTGAATTGCTCGAACTTACCGAGTTAATACGTTCCGGAAGATTTGATGAACTTATCAAAAATGAAATGTATGCCGATTTTAGCGATGCCTTAGCAAATGCAAAATCTTTTGATAAGGAAAGTTTCAATGCCGATTCAGTTTTTGAAAATATTATAGTATCAGACCAAGAGGATTTCGAACAGTCCACCAATTTCTTTTTACCAAAACGCTACCTGTCTTGGGCTGCTGCTATCCTCGTATTCGTGTTGGGTATAGGATGGCTTAGCTATAAAAAAGTTACAAGACCTGCCTTTGTAATCAGCGAAAATGCTGAGATCGACACCCAAATACAAAGTAATTCCGAGAAAAGATTCGTGACCTTGCCAGATGGTAGTACCGTAATTTTAAATACGGGTAGCGAGCTCACCTATTCGAGTTCCTTTTCCCAAAAACGATCTGTAAAGCTTACAGGAGAGGCGTTCTTTGATATTCAAAAAGACCCTGAACACCCCTTTACGGTTCAAACTGGAGACGTTATTACCACGGTTCTTGGCACCGCCTTCAATATAAAAGTGAAGGAAGAGAGTATCAAAGTGACCGTCGAAAGAGGGCTTGTTGAAGTTGGAAATAGCAACCACGTTTTTGCTCAAATAAAACCTCTTGAAGCTATTAAAGTGGATACTAAAACATTAAAATACCAGCTAGAAAAGGGAAAGCATACTGCCGAAGCGGATTGGAGAAAACCCCTCCTATTGATTGATGAATTAAGTATGCAGGAGGTGATGGATTTATTAGAAAAGCGATACGGCAAAAAAATAATTATTAACAATCCTGCGATTAAAAAATGTAGGGTAAGTGCCAATTTCTTAAACGACGAACCTTTGGAAGATATATTGATGGTGATTTGTGGGTCAAGGCAGGCTACTTATCAGACCGTTTCTAAGAACACGATTGCCATTAATGGAGGACTATCTTGTAACTAACTATTTCAAAAAATGCCTATGAATTAAAGTAGACTAGCACCATAAAGGCCAACCGGGTTAGGAGCCGATTGACCTGATTAACAATCATTTTTTCACAAAAACTTACAGTAAAGTTATGAATTTATTTATATCCGAACTCTTTCGGGGTAGTGATTATTGCTGCCCAACCAACAAAAAAAAGCTATTGCTTAAAATTATGCGAACAGGAATAATGTATTTCACTGTTTTGCTGGTTTCAACCCAAGTACTTCTTGCCCACAACAGTACTGGCCAAGAACTCAATAAGACCATGATCACTGTTGGGTTCCAACATAAAACGCTGAAATCAGTACTCAAAAAAATTGAAGAAGCCTCCCAGCTTTCCTTCATTTTACCTATTGATGAAGTTGAAAAAATTCAAAATATAAATCTTCCAAAAGCCAGCAGAAGTGTTAGTGAAACACTGGATATGGTTCTTGAGAATACGGGACTAAATTACCGCCAAGTAAACAATAGATCGGTGATGATTTATGTCCAGCCGATGGATGCTAAGCTTCAAATAAAAAGTACCTCCATACAAACCAATCAGCAGTTTAATACCCCGAGTATTATCAAGCAGAATGTAACAGGCACGGTAACCGACGAGTCGGGAAGCGGGCTACCAGGGGTAAGTATAGTAGAAAAAGGTACAGCCAATGGCACCACCACTAACGAAAGCGGCAAGTTCACTTTGGAAGTTGCAAATACCCAATCGGTATTGGTATTTTCGTTTGTAGGTTTTATGAGCCAAGAAATGGCAGTAGGATCACAAAGCAACTTATCAGTTTCACTTAAATCTGATGATCAGTTATTGAATGAGCTTGTGGTTGTGGGGTACGGTACTCAGAAAAAATCTTCTCTAACAGGTGCTGTTTCAACTATTGATTCAAAAGTTTTGGAAGACAGACCATTGACTAACCTTGCGAGTGGATTACAAGGTACCTCCCCTGGACTTATTGTAACCAGAACAAATGGACAGCCGGGCAACGAAGGTATTAATATTACGATCCGTGGTGCCACCACCGCCAATGGTTCGGTGAATCCGCTGGTGGTCTTGGATGGCGTTACGGCTCCAAGCTCCGTATTAACAACCCTCAACCCCAACGACATCGAAAGTATGTCGGTATTGAAAGATGCAGCCGCTGCTACCATATACGGTGCCCAGGCAGCCGGTGGTGTTATTTTGATTACCACCAAAAAAGGAAAAAGCGGTAAAATGAAGGTGAATTACAGTTCGCAAATAGCTGCTAATAAGCTTATTAATTTACCGAAAAGAATGTCGCTATTGGATGAAGCCGAGTTTAACAATATCGCCTTTGTGAACAACGGATCCAGTAAGCAGTATAGTGATTTTGATTTAGAAAACATCCGGAACAATATTCCTTATGTTGTGAATCCAACTGATTCTACTAAATACATCTACTATAATCAGATCGACCCTAATGACCTGATGCTCAAAAAATACTCGTTATCACAACAACATAACTTGTCGTTAAATGGTGGTACTGAAAAGGTAAATTTCTTCCTTTCAGGAGGGCTTTTTGATCAAAAAGGAGCATTAAAAGTAGGCCAAAATAGCACTTCACGTTACAATGGACGTATGAATTTGGGTGTTAAAGTCAATAAATATGTTTCGTTAGACACCCGTTTCAACTACACAAGACAAGAGATTAATGAGCCGGGAGGTGCAAACCTAAGTGGTGATTATAGCATATTTTATGAAATATCCAGGCTTCGTATGCGGAATCCGCAATTTACTCCGGAAGGAAGGTACAATGCTGACGCTTCCACTTATGCCAAGCTGGAAAGCGGTGGATATGACAAGACCGTCCGAAACGATATGGAAGGGGTATTCACTTTAAAAGTTGCCAATTTCTTACCCGGACTTAGCATGAGAGGTGTTTTTGGTATTCAGTA
>CAXBLH010000467.1:0-4603 GCA_963976315.1 uncultured Dyadobacter sp. | reverse complement strand
GGTTTCGCCTTTTTGATAACAAAGGTATTATCTAGTAAACCAGTCGTGATAAGATCTCCTGTATATTATTATTTTTTGCCTTCATACTCAGAGCCTTCAATATTGGCTTTAAACGAAGTGATTTTCCCACTAGCATCTCTTACGAAAGAAACTGGCGTACCGTCAGCATCAAATTTATCCGTACCATTTTTTGGAACGAGTTCACCATTGTATTCACCAGCGATATAAAAAAGTTTACCGTCCATGGCTTTTACTTCTGTAAATTCAAAAGGAAGACCATCCATTTTGTATTTACCAACATATTCTTTGATCCCCGGTGCAGTTTCTTTTACACCAGCATAATCTTCTCCTTGGACGTTTATTGAAATACTACTTACTTCGTTTTTGCCATTTCTTAAAAAGCTTACTTCCGCTCTTCCCGATGCATCAAATTTATCAGGTGTGGCTAGGGACGACAGATCGCCTTGGTATTGACCCGCTTGGTAATGGAGTTTTCCGCTATTCAAACTTATTTCAATATAGTCGAAGGGGAGCCCTGTTAATTTGTATTTTCCCACATAAGCTTCGAGTTTTGAACCCTCTTTAATACCGTCAAATTGTTGTCCTTGTGCATCTAAAATCGCACCCACAATCTTATTATTAGCATTTCTAGTAAAAGTAACGACGGCCTGTCCAGCGGCATCGAACTGATCTGTTCCAGCGAGTTTTGTTAATTCCCCTGCTTGGCTACCAGCACTGATCATGAGCTTATCGTGCTCTTTTTTTATTTCAATGTATTCAAAAGGAAGACCCTCGAAAAGGTATTTTCCTTGGTAAGCAGCATAGCCAGTAGTATCGGCCTGTGTAATAACGATTGCTGGCTTATACGGCGCTATGTTCGTTCCGGCAAATAATTGATTCCCAATAAACAGGAATGGGAGGAGTAAAAATGTTTTTTTCATGTGAAGTAGTTGAATGCAAATGTTAAGTAGCTATTTGTGTTATTTTAATGGCTTACATATTGTTGCAAATATAACAATAATGAAATTTTATGAAGAAATTATAATGTTTAATTATTGGGATTTTAGAAGTTATCTATTTGACTCCTAGATTATAAAGTAGGTTTACCTTTAATATAACCCAGTTTTGCCAAAAATAGGTCGGCTTCTCGTACCGTTTTGGTATACCATTCTCCTTTATTGAAGAAGCCATGTACTTGTCCTTCGTAGGTGTACAATTCGCCTTTGGTACCGTATTGATTTAATTTGTCAACATATTTTTGAGCTGTTCCTACGCTGACCAGATTGTCCTTTGTTCCAAAGAAAACGACCGTGGGCGCAGCACCTTGTCGGATATTATGGTATGGTGAAATTTCTGGATAGCGCTCACCTATACGGTCATAACCATATTCGCCCGGCCCATTATTGAAGACAGGGTTGAATAAAACCAGCGCATGGGGTCTAGAACTAACGAGTAAGTTTTCGTTGGGTTCTTCCAAAGTCGTCAGGTCAGCGGCTGCTGCAATATGCCCTCCTGCAGATCCACCAGCGGCGATAATTCTGGAAGAATCGATTTGGAATTTGGAATGGTTTTCTTTCAAGTACCGAATGGCCGACTTGGCATCACGTACCGCATCAAATGGGGTGGTATGGTTTCGGGAGGCAACCCTATAATCTGCTAAAATGGTAACCAAGCCTCGGGAAGCAAAATAGGCGGCTTGTTTTTCAAACTGCGTGTAAGACCCACCATTCCAGCCACCCCCAAAAAAGAAAATCATGGCCGGTTTTAAATCAGATTTTTTGGTGTTTGGAGGGTATTGTATTCGTAAATACAATTGGGTGGTATCTACGGTTTTATAGACTACTTTTTCATATTTTTGGCTATAAGAATGGCCAGTGGAAACTACTAAAAATAGCAAAAGAAATGCGGATATTCTGATCATAAAATAGTTGTATTTTGACTAGTAAAGCAACTTATACACAAAGTTACTGTGCGCAAAGCAAATTAAAATGCAAGACCAAATCCAGCACCCACATTTACAACGCCTATAAATCGTTTTTCATTTACTTTATCCACTAATTCGGTATTGCCTTTTCTGGCGGTAATAGCTACATTCTTTAGTTCAGCTTCTGCTCCTATTACATCACCATTTAACTGAAAAAACAGGTTTTTAATGATTGGAAAACGCAGACTTGCACCGGCACCAAACCCAATTGCCGTTGTATGTGCACTTTTCAAATCCACATTGATGGATTCTCCGCCGGAATTGGAAATACCTATTAAATTAACAGACGGTGAGCCTGCCCATATTTTGCCAGCCTGCACATGTGCTTCTAGCTGAACTCGATTCATATTTAAATAGATCGCTGGGCCAACCAATGCCGAATTGAGCTTCCAGGTAGACACCTTATCCTGCCAAGTATAAGTATCACCCAATAAGGTGGCATAAGAATCTGCTTTTTCAATGATAGGACGCGACATGGTGGTATTGATATTCATACTTCCGGAAAAACGGAGGCCTAGCCATCTGAAAACTCGAAAATCATAGTTTGCTTGTCCAAAATAGCCTGAACCGGCTAATCCAGCCAGCGGATCATCCAATTTTTCACGAGCAAGTTCTCCAACCGGTAGGCTATATCCACCGGTTACTGATAAGAAACTACGGGTGTTTTGAGCCAATGAATGAAAAGAAATTAGTATTAATACAAAGAGTATCGCTGGTTTATGATTCATTTGATTTGTTGATTTTTATAGGGTCTAAATTGGTGAAATATTCCCCTATCTAAACCATCAGGAAAAGAATTTATTATATGTTTTGGTTCAAATTATTCAACTGGGAAAATATTTCATCACATTTTACTGGTTAATTTAAATGCTTGTCTCGTTTTTTTAGTGGTATAGAATTTGATAGCTAAAATAGGTAAACAAACAGAATACGTTATGGACAATAGAGAAACCGAAGACGAATTAAAAGCCACCAAAAACACCAAGAACACTTGGAAATGGATTGTTGGTATTGGAGTTGCATTAATGGCTTTTGCATTTTGGGGCGGATATTTTAATCATGACCAAAATTTTTCAGAGGAAAAACAAACCGTTGCTCCTGACTCCACGAATATCAAGACCGATGATACGCTTATAAATGAATAGGCTCCATTCATAACGCTTTTCAAAGGAGAGCAGCCCATAAAATTTCGGCAGGGTGTAAGGTTTTCCGACCGGTGCCGTCCTTGATTTGGTGTCTGCAGCTGGTACCAGCGGCGGCGATCATCACTTCATCAGCTTGTAAACGTACCGTTGGAAACAGTACCAGTTCTCCTATTTGCATGGAAACGTCATAATGTTCCTGCTCATATCCGAATGAGCCAGCCATACCACAGCATCCAGATGGGATCAATTGTACTTTGTAATTTTTGGGAAGAGACAATGCCTTTTTGGATGCTGACATATTGGAAAGTGCCTTTTGATGACAATGACCATGAATTTTAATCAGCCGTTCTTCAGCTGTAAAAGCGTTGGATGTGATTCGCTTAGCCGCTATTTCATGGGCGATAAATTCTTCAAAAAGGAAGGTATTTTGGGACAGAAGCTGCGCATCTTTTCGGAGATCAGAGGGCATTAAATCTAAATATTCATCTCTAAAGGAAAGGATAGCCGAAGGTTCTAAACCAATTAGGGGATGATCGCTGGAAACCACGTCTTTTAGTAAACTCACATTTTTGATAGCCAATTGCTGGGCTTCCTTTACCAAGCCTTTCGATAAATACGATCGTCCTGAGTCAACGTGCTTGGGAATAATTACCTCATACCCTAAATGCTCCAATAGGAGTATCGCCTTTCTTCCCACTTCAAAATCATTATAATCGGTAAATTCGTCGCAAAATAGGAATACTTTTTTTGATAATCCTGTCGGTTTTACACGATTTTTATGCCATTTGGTGACGGTTATGGAATTCAATTTGGGCATTGTTCTCGTGGGATTTCACCCCAACAGAACAATGCCCAAATTGAATTCCATCCACACTTGAAGGACATTCGGTTTTACAACCTTTACAAGACAGGCACAGATCCAGTACTTCTTTTACTACTTCGGCGCTTATTGGGGGTTGGTTTGGAATGAATTCTTTTTGGGGATTTTGTGGCGAATTGGTAAGGTATTGGCGTAAAATGTTCGCTCTTGCTCGTGTGGAATCCTTTTCCTTTCTAGTAGCCATAAAGCTTGGACACATCGTTCCTCCGGTCAATTCCGATTTTTTGCAATCCCCAGATCCGCTACATTTTTCGGCCATCCGAAGGTAGTAGGGGCTTCTTTTGGTTTTTGTTCCTGAGAATAACGCAAAAATGCATTCATAGGAGGGGTATCAATAATTTTATTAGCATTAAATATCCCATTTGGATCCCAAATACGCTTCACTTGCCTGAACATTTCATATACTTCTTCACCCATCATAAAGGGTATAAATTCACCTCTCAAACGTCCATCTCCATGTTCCCCAGATAATGCTCCTTTGTATTTTTTGACCAAAACCGCCGTTTCTTCCAAAACAGTGCGGAAAAGCTTTTGCCCAGATGCTGTTTTTAGGTTGATAAATGGTTCAACATGTAATTCGCCAGCACCCGCATG
>CAXBLH010000466.1:0-4623 GCA_963976315.1 uncultured Dyadobacter sp. | reverse complement strand
TATCATCTACCAATATTTCGCTGGAAGTAGGGTCATATAAGCGCCCTAGTAAATTAGCAATAGTGCTTTTTCCGGATCCAGTGGTGCCCAAAATAGCGACGCTTTGTCCAGGAGCTATTTCCAGATTAAAGTCTTGTAAGGCTTCAATACCAGAATCGGGATAAATGAAACCGGTATTACGAAAAGTAAGTTTTCCCGTAATTTCATGGGTTAAGTTTTTTTCGGAAACGATACTTGTTTTTACATCTAAGAACTCGTTAATTCTGGTTTGAGAGGATGCTGCACGTTGAATTTGACTGGTGGTCCATCCCAATGCCATTACCGGCCAAGTGAGCATGTTTACATAAAGTATAAACTCCGTAATATTTCCTGGGGTGAGGTTGCCGTTTATAATCTCTTTTCCCCCAACATAAATAATGAGGATATTGCTAAAACCAATTAGAAGTAAAATCAAAGGATAAAAGAAAGCGTCCACCTTGGTGAGTTTGAGCGATTTGTTTTTAAAGTCTTCGGCCTCCTGCTGGAAGTTTTGAAAAGAATGTTTTTCTTGTACAAACGATTTGATCACTCGAATGCCAGAAAAGGCTTCTTGCACATAAGTGGAGAGTCCAGAAAGTTGCTTCTGGATTTCTTGTGAACGTTTCATGATCATTTGGTTGACAACATAAACACTCACCGACAGGATTGGCAGTGGTAAAAGCACATACACCGTCAACTTGACGTTTACACTAATCATATAAGAAATGACAAGAATAAATAGCACCACCAGGTTGATACCGTACATCATGGCAGGCCCTACATACATACGGACATTGCTCACATCCTCAGAAATCCGAGCCATTAAGTCACCCGTGTTATTGCGTCTAAAAAAGCTGGTGGGAAGCGTTTGGTAATGTTTATAAACGTCATTTTTTAGTTCATACTCAATATGTCGGGACATCACAATGATAGTTTGGCGTACCAAAAAGAGAAATATTCCTTTTAGGAGAGCCATCGCCAAAATCAACAAACCATATAATAAAATACTGTATGCGAACAGGTCATACATCTTACTTTGTAAAGCCGAACCACTGAATAAGTAGTATATATCCAAAGTTTCTATTACTAAGTCGAGTGCATACCGAACCAATTGTGCGGGTAGGATGCCAAATAGATTTGAGATTATGGTAAAAATAGTACCCAAAATCAGATACCATTTATATTTCCACAAGTACTGGTTGAGGTACTTTAATGCTTTCAATGAGAATATATTTTACGTATTACGAGAAGTTCAATTAAAACAGAATTTCAAAATTAAGGGCTTTTTTACGGAAACCCTGACTTCTAACGGAAACATTTGTCGGTGCCAAATCGTTGCAAAATAAATCGTAACATTAGTTTTTTTTCGAATCTGAACAAAAAAAACTACTTTTGCGGTCGATTTTAAAATTAACGCGTAAGGTAAATACAAAGCCTTGCACCTTTATGCAGACACGTTCTTTGGTTTACTGTACCTTTTATCCAATTAGTAGTCCGGCTTATGCTGAGTAGAAGATTATTACGAACAAAAGCTGTTCAGGCATTGTATGCCAGTCAGTTATCTGCCGACGCCAACAGGCTGTTGGGCATCGATCAAATTGATTTGGCATTTGCGCCGGATTTGAATTCCATGCTGCCGCAAAACCGGCCGTTGCTGGCGGAAATGAAAAAGCAAGCGATTACCACCCTCGATGACCTCATCAAAAAAGGGGAGATTAATCCAGACAATGAGCTTCCAGCCATGGTAACCAAAGTGGCGAGTCAGGTATTTCAGGCATATCAGCGACAAACTGTCGGCGATAGAGAAAAAATGGTTCGAAGAGTATTGAATGAAACAGAACTTATTCATGTCGATTTTATACGCATTTTATCATTACTAATTGAATTGGCCTATCAGGCTCAAATAGACCGTCAGCGGACCTATGAAGATCCCGAAGCGCCTTTCCCGAGGAACTCAGGTCTCGATTTGAACCGAGTAATATTAGTTTTGAAAGGAAATGAAGGCTTACAGGATGAAATCTTAGGAAACGGTATCAACTGGAGTAATGACATGGCCATTGTGCGCAAAACCTATCGCGAGGCCATGAAAAAGGATCCGCTTTATATCGCGTACTGCCAAGAAAAGGAACATACTCCAGAAGAAGACCAACAAATTGTCCAACACATTTTACGCCAAATTATACTAAAGCATGAAGTTCCATTAGACTTTTTGGAACAACGTGATTTGTATTGGGACGACCACAACGAACTCATTCGCAGCTTGTCGATTAAGACTTTGAAAACCGCAGATTTGCCTGAAACTTTTGAAATTCATCCGCTTACAAAAGACTGGGAGGAAGATAGAGCTTTCGTGGAGGAGTTGTTCAAAATTGTGATAGAGGAGAGTGATCAATATGATACTTACCTCGACGATCACCTTAAAAACTGGGAGCTAGAGCGTATAGCTTTGGTGGATTCTATCATCCTAAAAACGGCTTTGGCAGAACTTATTCACTTCCCAGGTATTCCTATAAAAGTGACAATTAATGAATTTATCGAAATAGCAAAAAGGTATAGTACCCCTAAAAGTGGTAAGTTTGTCAATGGAGTGCTGGATGTATTGTCAGTAAAGCTTGCCAAAGAAGGCGTAATTCGTAAAAGCGGACGAGGTTTGATCGATAACAAATAATTTTCCAAAGGTATTTGCTAAATCGTGAGCACTGGTCTGGTTTTTTTATAAATTTGAAGAAAAATAATTCAATCAGATTGGTTTGTATTATACCAAACCAAAAACTTATAGATAAGCCATGAGTAAAGGTACCAATAATCTTATAGCATTTTTAACCGGAATAGTTACCGGAGCAGCCATAGGCGTTTTATACGCACCCGACAGAGGCGAAGTACTCCGTACACAACTTACCTACAGATTGTCAAAGTATAGAGAGAGGCTTTTGGAAACAATTGAAGGCCTAATCGACCGAGAAGAACAGCCCGACAATCTGATGCGCACCGAGAGCGAGCGCGTGGTAAACGATGCCCGTGAAAAGGCTGAAAAGTTATTAGAAGATGTGGATCGTTTGATGGCACAAATTAAAGGACAAGTAAACTAAAGTGATGAGGCGTACAAAACATTTCCTACTATTTTTCGGTGCTCTTGCTGTATTGGCAGCTTGTAATAAATCTGGTCATCAAAAGAGCGAAGGTTCTGGAATAGAATCCAAGTTTCCGGTCATGGCTATGTTGGACAGTGCCACTTACGACTTTGGTACCATTCAGGAAGGAGACGTGGTGGAGCATACTTTCAATTTTAAAAACGACGGTGAGCTTCCATTGATTATCAACAACATTACCTCTTCCTGTGGCTGTACGACTCCTGAATGGCCACGCGAACCTATTGATCCAGCCCAGACCTCTAGTATAAAAGTGAGGTTTGATAGTAAGAATAAATCGGGACCACAGGTGAAAACCATCACGGTGTATGCCAATACAGATCCTGCTTATTCTGAGATAAAATTACGAGGGATTGTGAATACGGAACCGTCGAAAAAGTAATAATCTATAACCATATTAAAAAACCATAAGCTTTAAAAAATGAATTACTCTCTTTTAGCCCAAGCGGCAGCAGGTGGATCTTCTGCCATAATATACCAAGTTGTAATGTGGGTTGGTATTATCGGTGTGTTTTACTTTTTTATGATTCGCCCACAACAAAAAAAGCAAAAGGAGCAAAAGGAGCTTATAAATAATTTGAAAAAAGGAGATATGGTGGTTACCATCGGGGGCATTCATGCAAAAGTGTATGCGGTTGATGAGGCAATTATCACTCTGGAAATTGATAAAGGTGTTAAATTAACCATTGACAAAACAGCTGTAGCACGTACTATTACTGCTTAATGCTGAAAGCGTATTGATAAGTAAGAGCCTGTTTGAAAACTGACTAAACAGTTCGTTTCTTCCATTTATTGACTTCACCGCTGTTATAATTTAGGATAGTTTGTTGCTCGAAAGCGAGGGCTACCCTTACAAAATTCTCCTTGGTGCAGACAATTAATGAGCTATAAACGATTCTATCATTAAAATTTAAACAGGCTCTAAATCTTTTAAGGTTTATTCATCAATACTTATTTTATTATACAAACTAATTGGAAAATCGTGAATCAAGCCCCGTCTAATAAAAGCAAAGTGAAAACCTTTGTGGGGTGTTTAATCGCTGCCACGTTTTTTTGGTTAATGAATTTACTTAATCGGGAGGATTACTCACTCAAACTTAATTACCCGTTAAAAGTAGAATACGACGAATCGGCGTTTCTGCCGATGCAGCCTCTCCCCAAGAGAATATCCGTCAATGTGTCGGGTGATGGCTGGACGTTATTACAAAAAACATGGTTTAACTTCAATGCTGAACCTGTAATATATAAAGTACTCAACCCTAATAGGGCCAGCTTAATAAATGCCTCGACGCTTACGGATCAGGTAATGGAGCGATTTCCGCACCTTCATGTTAATTATGTGGTCTCGGATACCTTTGAGCTTTCGTTCGAACGCCGACTCAGGAAGATTATTCCCGTGAGAGTTGATAGTGCACATATCATGATACGGGAAGGATACGCCATTTCAAGTGTGATA
>CAXBLH010000465.1:0-4654 GCA_963976315.1 uncultured Dyadobacter sp. | reverse complement strand
AGCAAATCCCACTGAAACCACGCACGAATAGCAAAAGCTTCGCCCTGTAATCTATTTTTTACTAGACTATCCAGATGTTGGTTTACTAAGAAACGGGTGTTGTATCCACGGCGATCCTTAAGGAAAAGATTCACTTGATAGATCGACCTGTAATTACGATCCCAGTAGGTCAGGAACGGATCTTGACTAATTGGCAAGGAACCAACCGCCAGTTTGGCCATTGTATTGGTGGTGGAGGTGATTACTACATCATCCGTGGCCCCGTCCAGATACACCCCTTCGTTGTCATTGTATCCTCGGGGCATATTATCGTAATTGTTGCCCACAAGGCCTTGCACCATGTCTTGGTACAGCCAAATATCCTCGCTGGTACGGTTTCCATTGGGATAAGGATCCAAATAATCCTTACAAGAGAGTAGCACAACACTCAGTAAAGTTATTGTAAATACTTTTATATAGATGGTTTTGAGATTCATGATTTTCTGAATTAGAAAGTAAGTTTAATACCCGCCGTAAAGGTTTTGAATAGAGGATACACGGTAACCCCTGAATTAATGGATTCAGGATCAACATCCTTTATTTTTGAAAAAGTAAGTAAGTTGGCTCCTCGCACATACAAGCGAATATGACGTGCGCCAATCACCTTTCCATTGATAATAGGTACGTTGTACGCTAGTTCAGCATTCTGGATTTTGAAGAAACCACCATCTCTCAACCAATAATTTGACGCTACAAAATTGTTGTTCACCTTTTGATAAGTAAGTCTAGGGTATGCACCGTCCATATTCTCTTTCACGAAATTGGAGTAATTGTTATTATCCCAGCCATTTTGAAAATACTTGTTGGTCATCGGGATGCTATAAAATGCTCTTCCTGCACCAATGGCCGTGAACTCAAAGTTTTTAAGGCTCAGTCTTATATTCGCGGAATAAATGAGTCTAGGAGATGTGTGGCCAATTTGGCTTTGATCGTTGTCGTCTATAACCCCATCATTATTCAAATCTTGGTATTTCAAATCACCTGCCTTCAACGTTTCGTCATATATCTGCGGAATGATTTCTGTTTCGGCATCGTTGGCGAATTTTCCTAGGTAGGTTTGGCCAAAATAGGAATCAGCAGCCTTGCCAGTTCTTCCTTGATACTCAAATCGGTAATCGGGTTCGTTCCATCTCACTACTTTACTGTTCTGGACAGAAGCGTTACCGCCAAGGGAGTACTTTAAAATACCAAGCTTGTCGGAGTACTGAATACCCAATTCCACTCCTTTAAATTGTAGAGTGTTTGCATTAATATAAGGCCGCGCATTGGAAACACCCGCAGTGTATGGAATTGTATTAGCAGCCTGCTGTACAATAATGCCGTCCCGCAGGTTATTGTAATAGGATATTTCGGCAAATATCTTATTGTTGAACAATAAGGCATCTAAGCCAATACTAAATTCTTTGCGTTTTTCCCAAGTAAGGTTAGGGTTGCCAATACGAGAAGGCGAAGTGCGGTATACTTGGTTATCTGTATTGCTTCCAAACCATTGGTTGGTACTATACGGGCCGAAGGCAGAACCGCTAGTATTTACACCCCATCGATCTAAATAGGAGAAGGCAGGAGGGTTTCCTTCAAAGCCTAGTATTCCTGCTTCTGCTCGGAATTTAAGATAGTTAATCTTTTTTATATGACGCATGAAGCCCTCTTCTGATATTACCCAGCCAATTCCCGCGGAAGGAAATGTTCCGTATCGCTCGCCTTTTGCAAAGCCATAGGTGCCCGCATAATTAACCACTCCCTGAAATATATATTTATCTTTAAAGGAATACATTCCTGTAAAAATGGCATTCTGTAACCGTTGTGGCTCTTCAATACCATTACGAGAATTTTTACCAAGATAATAGGTGGCTCCCACCTGCACTTCGTGTGCGTCCCATGCTTTTTGGTAGTTCAGGTTTTGATAAATCACAAAACGTTGAGAGTAATAGTCGTGTAATTTTGCCAAACCCGACATATCCGTTCCATCATGTACTTTGGTGAGGCGTACGGTGTCCGCGCCGCTTGCAGTGGTACCTGGGGTAGCTATATAAGCTATGTAATCTTCTGCTTTACCGATACGCAAACTATTGTAAACATTAAAGCCAACAAAGGTCTTAGATTTTAATCCTGGAACCAGTTCTTTCATGTCGTACTCGAAAGTAAGGTTCGAAGCACCAGTTCTGCCTGTTTCGGTGTAATAGCCATTATGCATGATATTTCCGATTGGGTTTTGACGGTAGGAAGTGTTAGAGCTTACTGCATACCAGGGTGCTTGCGTGTCACCAAATGCGGCGAAAATAGGGTAAGCATTGGGTGGAGTATTGGTGATGTCATTCAGGACTGTATTGAACTCAACCAAATCCAAAGCGGTATTGCTATTGCCATCATCGCTGGTAAAGTTAGAATTGTAACCATAATTTGGGGAGCGACGAATGGTCATTCCTCCAAAGAAATCAAACTTTACTTTAATGAGATGATTTACTTTTATATCGAGATTTGAGCGAACGTTAATACGGTGATAGTCCGAAACTTTTCCGATTTTGTAGATATCCCCTTCTCCGTTATAACCCAAATAGGCGCTATACTGGACAGTTTCGTTTCCTCCCATAGACGACAAATTGACACGGCTAAATGCCTTTGTGTTTTTTAGCATCAGCTGACGGAAGTCTACACTTGGATATTTAAAACTGTAAGGATCATTTTTGGCATATTCCCCAATTGCGGTTTCGCTGTACAGTGGAGTAAGTCCGCTATTGGCTCTGGCGGTATTGTTAAGCTGAGCGTAGTCAGCACCAGAAGCCCAGCCCGGAAACCGGTCAATTCTACTAACCCCCTTCTCTGCATTAACGGTCATCACCCGTTCATTCACTCTTCCTCTTTTCGTTTTGATATAAATAATACCATTTACGCCCTTGGGACCAAGCATTGCTTTTCCAACAATATCTTTGATGACCGTCACAGATTCTATTTCCTGTGGGTCAATGGGCATCTCGGTGACATCAACGGGTATGTCATCAATAATAAATATGGGACTATTGCCTCGTGAGTATAGACTAATTTTGTCTGTTACTCGAAAGAAACCTAGTTCTTCCTCCGCATTTAATCCCACGGAACCATCACGTTCCACGACTTCTAACCCAGGAACAAGACCTGCAAATGTGTTTCTAAGGTCATTGGTGGGATATCTTTCTAAGTCAGACGTTTTTAACTGGTAATAATTTCCAGTGACATTTCGTCTTTTAATATCAATAAAAGGCATCGGCACCAAATCCTCGTTCGAGGTATACAACTTTGCCTTTTTCAGAACAATATTGTCCTCGGTTAATTCGCTGATCAACGAGGTTTTTTTGCTATAACCATAGGAGGACACCGAAATGAAATCTTCTGGCATGGCCTTAAAGCTAAAGCTTCCATTTTGATCTGTTTCTGCATGAATTAAACCCTCTCCAACGATAATACTGGCTTTGGGGATTGGATTGCCAGCCTCATCCGTAACCTTAAGGGTAATATTAGAAACCTTAGATTTAGGCGTTTTATCTTGTGCTTGAACAGTTCCTATTAGCAAGAGCAATAGGAGTGGCCAATGCACAAATACACACTTTTTGTGAAATATATTAAGTATCATAATGATCAGTTTAAGAAATAGACTACCAAACTTCGTTAGGAACAAATTTTTTCATTTTGTACATATCCTCTGTATTGAAAGGGAAATAGTACATGGCATTTTTCCATCGTACTTGCCGATCGGCAGACAAGGGCTGACGGCTGTATTTGTATCCCGTAGGGTAGGTAGCACTCACTGTTACTTTTTCAATATCCACGCCCATTACAGTGCCCCCCATCACCTTTGGAGCATCTTTCCACCGACGTATATCATGGAAATAGTGCGACCCTTCAAAGCAAAGTTCGATGGTGCTTTCGTTCTTAATTCTATCGCGTAAAGCATCTTTGGAGCCAGCATAAGCGGGTAATACGTCGGGCATATTCACACGTTTTCTGATTTTATTTATAGCCTGAAGTGCCGTCATAGTAGCACCTGGAGCCATTCCGTTAGGCCCATAAGCCTCGTTAGCTGCTTCTGCATAATTCAAATACAATTCTCCTAATCGTATTAGTGGATCCGTATACTGAGGTGTTGTTTTATTGTTCACACTTTGTTCTCCCCAAGTTTTGCGCTCATAATATCCAGTACGAGTAATTCCAGCATACGACTGATCTAGTAACTGCGAATAGTTGGCCGCTCCATTTACCGTTTCATAATAGATCTTGGCTGTAGAGTACCCAGGAATTGGCGCAGTATTGTAGATGATATCAATATAAAAACGAGGGTCGCGGTTGGTGTATGGGTCTTGTTCGTTGTAATGACCAGCCTTGGCTGCAAGACTGCGATCTGCCTCCGTATTCAACGGTTCACCCCATTTGGTTTCGAACTTATCAACGGTATTCTGGGTGGGGCTTTCCCCTGAAAAACTGGTTTTGGATCCTCCAAATATACCATTAACGGATCCTGCCAGATCACCTGTGTTGTAGGTTTTGGTTCCTGCATACCATCCCCAAAGCTGTTCATTGGAGTATTGGTTGCCAATATAGTTTTTCTTATAGTCGGTCAAGGTTAGCAGGTCGTACTGGTTTT
>CAXBLH010000464.1:0-4667 GCA_963976315.1 uncultured Dyadobacter sp. | reverse complement strand
GGTCTTATAAACTATATCAAACTGCCTTTGGTGCCGACTATATTCCATATGCATTTTCAGACTTAATCGTCACAAACACCGCCGCAGGCGTAACAGCAGCAGAAATATTAACCAGTGACGTTTCTTATACCGCATTTTCTGAAGGCCATTTAACCAGCCTAACATTCAGTAGTGACCCCTACGCCATAGGTGCAAATTGGAGAGTAACCAGCTCGTCTACCGAATCTGTGGGTGTTAGAACCGATCGTTTTTATGTCTTGAAAGATAGTGCTGGTAATGTTTACAAAATCAAATTTATCAGTTTCCATGCTAACGATGGCGGTGAGCGTGGTAAACCGAAATTCGAATATGAATTGGTAAAAAAAGGAAGTTGATCTGCTGATAACCTCTTGCTGATTTGGAAGCTAGATAGCGTTTTTAGAAAGATAATTTCAACACCGTTAGCCTCGGAAAGTTGGCATGCGGTGTTGAAGTTGACATTTTGATAAAACAAAATTGAATTAAAACACCTTCTAGTAGCACCCTTCGACGGGTTCAGAGTTACAGTATTAATATTCTATATATCAACGTATTATAAAAACAATCAATAGCAATTTTAAACCAACTCATGCAAAATACCCAAAACACAATAACCCGACCAGTTCCCAAATACCTGCAATTATGATCAGTATACTATTGTTATACACGCAACTGTTAATGGCAAGTCCAGAAAAAGACTTCCCAAAACAGGAACCACCGCAAACCCCATCCGAAACTCGTCTGTCAGAAAAGATACATGTTGTACAGGATTTGGATGCGAATATCAAACCTTACCACTATTATAGTTTATTATCCGGCAAGTCGGTTGCGGGGGATGAACCCGAAAACTGGGACATCGCGTTTAGCAAAACAACTATTATTATCAATAGCCAAAAAGTGAGGTCAGAACCTGTTAAGGTTCAAATTATAAACCAGCCTTTTGATAAAATAGAAAAAGCACCCGCCTTGGGATATAGTGTCGATTCCGAAAATAATCGAGTGATTGCTGGTGGCAGTGGGAATTCGTGGTACCTGTATGATATGAAATTTCATAGCATTACACCGATTAGGGACCGCACGATATTGGTTAGATTCAACGAAAAACAATTTGCCAAAATAGAAATCCTCAGCTACTATAAAGGGGCACCCGAAGAAATTCCAACGGAAGAATCTAGCTATTTTACATTTAGATACGTATTATCAAATGAAAATGGACAATTCTAAAACTACAAGCATGAAATATTTAATCGTAACCCTACTAATGCTACTGGGTAGCAAAAGCTTTTCACAAAACTTCCAGAAGGAGACGATCAGGAAACATATCACCTTTTTGGCTTCCGATGAATTGGAAGGTAGAGGTACGGGAAGTATTGGAGAAATGCGCGCTGCAAACTATATCGCAGCGGCTTTTTTGTCCTATGGCCTTCAGCCGGCGGGCACTGGAACCTCTTTTTTCCAAACCTTTGCCACACAAATCCAAGTGGAGACCATCAAGCATTCGGTTACAGGAAGAAATGTAATAGGTTTTTTGGACAATGGTGCCAAACAAACCCTTGTGATTGGAGCCCATTACGACCATCTTGGAAAGGGATTTCAGGGCAGTTCGCTCTCTCCCGACAGCCAGAATAAGATCCACAACGGAGCGGACGATAATGCTTCGGGAACCGCTGGCTGTTTGGCATTGGCAGAACATTTGGCAAAAAATAATAAAAAAGAAAACTTCAATTACCTATTCATTGCTTTTTCGGGAGAAGAGCTAGGGTTAATCGGCTCTAAGTTTTATACCAACCACCCTACCTTTCCGCTGGAAGAAGTGAGTGCCATGATCAACATGGATATGATTGGCCGCTTGGATAAAACCAAAGGTGTGATTGTTTCGGGCTATGGCACCAGCCCGGTTTGGGGAGAAATATTACCCCAAACCTTTGAAAAGCATCAGCTAAAAATTACCACCGATTCCTCAGGTACCGGCGCTTCCGATCATACCTCCTTTTACTTAAAAGATATACCGGTATTACAGTTTTTCACGGGAGGGCACGGCGATTACCATAAAACCACAGATGATATTGACAAGATCAATTTTGAGGGTGAAGTCCAAATCCTAGAAGTAATTGCCGAGGTAATTGATAAACTGGATCGTAGTAATCAAAAACCAGCTTTTACCTTAACGACCAATCCACATCAAAACCAAACCACATCCTCATTCAAGGTTACGTTGGGTGTGATGCCCGATTATAGCTATACCGGCATTGGACTAAAAATTGATGGTGTAACCAAAGGCCGGCCAGCCGATCGGGCAGGAATTATTTCGGGCGACATTATACTCCACCTGGCGGATACTCCCATCAAGGATATATATGACTATATGGAGATTTTAGGAAAACACGAAAAAGGACAAAAAGTTACAGCAACCATTCTCAGAAATGGTAAACAACAGGTTTTAAACCTTATATTCTAAACCCTATGATTAAAAAAGGACTTTTCTACTGGATCTTAATCCCACTTACTCTTTTAGGAAAGGTAAGCCTGGGACAACCTAGAATTGTATCCGCAAATGGTACACTCAGCGAAATCATCGTGGGACTGGGCTTAGAATCAGCACTCGTGGGAGTGGATATTACCAGTACCTACCCCGCAAGCCTGAATAAACTACCAAAAATTGGCCACAATCGCACCATATCCACAGAAGGAATTCTAGCACTCAATCCAGATATATTTGTTTATACGGATCAATCCGCCGTGAGGCCTTTGATCGTTACCCAACTCAAACAAGCGGGTAAAAAAGTGATTGCGTTTAAACAGGAATATTCTTTGGAAGGAACCATTCAATTGATACAAGAAGTGGGTGATTATTTTAAAAAACCACAAAAAGCAGCGCTTATGATTAAAACTTTAAAAGCCGATCTTGCCAAAATCCAGCCTACTACCATAAAGAAAAAACTACTCTTTGTTTATGCCCGAGGTACTGGCACTTTACTCGTTGCTGGAAAGGGCACATCGCCCGATAAACTTTTTGAAATTTCGGGCAATCAAAATGCCGTTACTAGTTTCTCAGACTTCAAACCGCTAACTGCTGAGTCTTTGGTATTAGCGAATCCGGATGTTTTGGTACTCTTTTCTAGTGGCCTGGAAAGTCTAGACGGAAACTTAGGGTTATTGAAAGTTCCTGGCGTAGCGGCTACCAACGCTGGAAAAAACAAACAAATCATTAGCATGGACGGACAACTTATGACCGGATTTGGCCCTCGTTTAGGAAAGGCAGCCTTAGAATTGGCACAAAAAGTAAAAACATCACAAAATTGAAAACCATTCGTACAATAGAACCCTTGTCACAGTCTCGGCCTAAGTTCAACATACAGGAAGGCATATCGATGCGGACTGTTTTAACAGGGTTAACATTGCTATTATTTGCCAGTATGCTGCATGCGGCCTGTTCCGGAGCCGTTCCCATTACCGTACTGGAATTAATGAATATTATAGGAAATCAATTAGGCCTGACTAGTTCTGTAAGTATTGACGAACAAAAGGATTTGGTTTTTCATATCATTCGGCTACCCCGTATTATTTTGGGCGTACTTGTAGGAGCTAGTTTGAGCATAGCAGGTGCCTCATTACAAGGTTTGTTCCGAAACCCCGTAGCCGATGCGGGGCTTATCGGAGTAACTTCGGGAGCTTCCTTATTCGCTATGATCATCATCATGCTTAACGTTAAATTCTTAGGAATTATAAACGAATATGCTGGTGCCTATACCATTTCCTTTGCTTCCTTTATAGGTGCTGCGCTCACTACCTTATTGGTCTATCAGTTATCAAAACGGAATGGTAAAGGCGACACCACCACTATTTTATTATTCGGATTAGCGATCAATGCGATGGTTGGCGCTATCACTGGACTCATGACCTACCTCGCGGACGACGACCAACTGCGATCCATTACTTTTTGGAATTTGGGAAGTTTGGGAGGTGCCAGCTGGATTTCGGTCTCGGCTGTTCTTCCGTTTGTACTCATTTCTTTTCTGCTGATTCCTTACCTCTCCAAATCCCTAAATTTATTGGTTTTGGGAGAGAGTCAAGCAGCGGCTTTGGGCGTCAATTTGGTACAACTAAAAAGACAAATTATTATTTTGGCAACCATGGGCGTGGGTGCTTCGGTGGCGGTTACGGGCACTATTGGTTTTATAGGCTTGGTTGTACCACATATCATTCGAAGCGCCTTTGGGCCAGACCATAAAATGCTTCTACCCGGCTCCGCATTGGTGGGAGCAATTGTACTCACCTTTGCAGACACCCTGTCAAGAACCATAGTAGCACCTGCGGAACTTCCTATCGGGATCATCACAGCTATGTTGGGAGCACCATTTTTCCTATATATACTTTGGAAACAAAACCGAAAAAGAATATGATTGAAGTCAAAAACATAGGCTTTTCAATTGGTTCAAAATCAATTATTAAGGATATTTCCTTTGAAATTAAACCGGGCGAGTTTTGTTCCATTGTAGGAGCTAACGGTGCGGGCAAGTCTACTTTACTAAAAGTTTTGACCAAAGAATACACGCCGTCAGAAGGAGAAATTATTTTTAATGGTATCCCTCTCCAAAAATTAAAACCTGCTGACCTCGCTAAAAAACGATCGGTGTTGGCACAGCAAA
>CAXBLH010000463.1:0-4670 GCA_963976315.1 uncultured Dyadobacter sp. | reverse complement strand
TTACCTATATCCAGTGACAGTCCTATCCTAAACCTATTCATCCGGATCAAATCCTTATTGTTTTTCGATTCAGTGACCATCGGCAATCTATACATTACCTGAAATCCCAAATTTTCACCTAACCTTGCCCGCAAACCTAGTGCTCCAAATAATACAAAACTATTGCTGTGTAATGTATACTTTTCACCCGAATAGATATCGTTAGAGTTGATTTTATTGAAATTATATCCGGAAGAAATCTGTAAAAATGGACTCACACGAAATGGAAGTACATCATAGCGAGCATATATCTCTGGCATAAAAGAATTTTCACGAAATGATCCTTTTTTCAAACTATTCCATGAATATTCTTGCTTTGAAAATCTATTAGCAAGGGATAGTTGAAGACCTACTGCCAAACGATCAATGACCAAATATCCAGCTTGCGGAGTAAGAGACCAACTCAATTGATGTTTATTATTGCTTCCAGAACCATCAAAAGAAAAAGTGTAACTACCTTGTTGAAGACGCTTATTCGAGGTAATATTTTTACTGGTTTTAAGTTCAGTAGGTTCTACACTTTCCTGCGCAAATGCATGACCACAAAATAGTAGCAAATACAGTAATAAAGAATTAGAAATTGTTTTCATTGGTATCGTTAACTGAATTTAAAAAGAAACTGATTATACCAGATATCCGCCCATAAAAGGAACTGCCCTTTTCTATTTTAGTAACACCGTCACACCCAGTCTCAATTTCATATCCCCAAGGTCCCTTTTTTTCTTAAAATATTGGTGATTGTAAAGAAGCTCGATGTTGACACTTTTTGCTGCCTGATAACTAATACCAATCGCGCCACCATAAGTCATCCCATTAGATTTTATAGTTTCTTGCTGCTCTGTTCCAGTTAATGTTTTGGTACTGGAATAAGCCTTGTAACCTGCTGAAAGCTGCACAAATGGGCGGAACCTGGAAGAGGAAATATAATATCGGGTATATATTTCTGGCGAAATGCTAAATTGACTCGATTTGGAGTAAAGGCCATTAGGAAAGCGATCATAAGTAGATTTATCTCCATACGTAGTTAGTTGAACACCACCAACCCACTTATTCGCAATAAAATACCCCGCTTGCCCAGTGGTAGTCCAGTTAGTGGATGACGCTAAAGGCGTATAAAAAAAATTAAGTCCAACCATATATTTACCTTTCTGAAAGTATTCATTATACCGTGCACGTTTCATAATCGCGGTACTATCTTGGGAGAAACAAAAAGAGGCATTCACTCCAAGAAGTAGTAAACTAATGATAATGTATTTTTTGTTGATTGACATAAATAAAATAGATTAAAATATAATGGAATTCACTTTGATGTGTATGATTATAGTTACTCCATGTATATCCCAAATGATGCATGTATAATAAATCAGAACTTTAAGGTGTACCCGATATATGGCAATATGGGAAAAACTGAAACCTGTTTCATGACAATTTTTGTCGAGACAGGGTTAGTCATTCGTACATTTTTAGATTCTAGATAAAGTGGGTTTTTTCGGTTATAAACATTGTAAAATCCAAACCGTAGCTCGGCTTTCCGATTACGATAAGTAGTTAAAGCCTTGCTGGCTCCAATGTCTAGTCGGTGAAAGTCTGGCATCCTGCCGTTATTCTTGTTATCATAAATAAATTTGGGAGATGAATTATTTTCAGTCATGATAGCAGCCTCGGGTAATGTTACGGCATGGCCCGTCTGGTAAATAAAACTCGTACTCAATTTCCATTTTTCACCTATGGTGTAACTAGATGTTACGGAGAGATTATGGCGGCGGTCATATTTCATAGGATACCAATCTCCGTGATTGATTTCAGCAAATTTCCTTTCCGATTTCGAAAGTGTGTAGGATATCCAGCCATTCCATTTGCCCAAGTTTCTGTTGACCATAAATTCTAGTCCTGACACACGGCCTATCCCATTTTTAACGACTACCTCATCCCAAGATTCTGCTAGTAGACCCGTGAAATTGGTACCGTCAGGATAGTCTATCAGGTTTTTCATATTTTTAGAATAGACTTCCAAAGAGAACTCTAGACCAACTTTAGGCAATGTTTTGTACAAACCTGCCGATATTTGACTGGCTCTGGATGGCCTTACCTTATCGGTAGAAGGCAGCCAAGCATCATATCCAAAACCGTATCCGTTGTTGGTCAGCAGATGGAGGTACTGGTTCATGACAGACAGCCCCGATTTAAGTGTCCAGTGATATGGTAAGTTCCAGCTCAGCCCTATGCGTGGCTCAGGATTATAAAACGTTCGGTTTCTTACCTGATACCTACTATAACGAAGTCCTGCGTTGAGGCTCAGGTAGGAAGAAAGGGCAATATCGCTGTCTACGAATGCATCGAGCTGGGTAGCTGGTAATTTTCCGGTATCAAAATTATCATAAAACCCATTATAATTACTTTTGGTAGCAAAGGGTGAGAAAGCGTGCCTTACTACATCCAGTCCAAATTTTAAAGTGAATCGATTGTTCGGAAAATAATCAAATTGAATTTTACTTCCGATGTCTTCTATACCCGCATTTATATTTCTAAAATAATTTACAGGCTCTTGACCAGGATTTACATCATCGAAATTATTAATGAACTGGCTGTTGTATTTGGTATAGAGCAATGCAATTCGCGCGAAAAGTTTTTGAGAGAAAACTTTGCTATAACGAAGCGTGCCGGTGGTGTTTCCCCAGTTCTGTCCAACGGTTGTTTCTGTATCCCTACCCTTAGTAGCACTCCAATCGCTGTAACTGAATCGATCGTATCCACTATAAAAACTTAAAAAAAGCTGATCTGTTTTGTTTAGTTGATAATTGATCTTCGCATTGAGGTCGTAAAAATTATATTTTCGGGTTTCGCCGTAGCCACTACGCTTAGCACTGGCTATCAGAGAAGAAAGCCCCAAGGTGGACACCCTTCCCGACACGATAAACGAAGCCTTGTTTTTAATAATGGGTCCCTCTAGGGTCAGGTTTTGGTTCAATATGCCAATGCCCACTTCTCCCCCGAATTTTTTATTGTTCCCATCTTTCATGGTAAGGTTTATCACCGAGGCAAGCCTGCCGCCATATCGGGCTGGGAAAGCTCCCTTGTACAGTTCCACGGATTTTAAAGAGCTGGGATTGAAAACGGAAAAGAAGCCGCCAAGGTGCATCACATTGTAAACAGGAACTTCGTCGAGTAATATTAGATTTTGATCGGGAGTGCCCCCTCTCACATACAATCCAGCACTACCCTCTGTACCTGTGGAAATACCTGGTGTAAGGCTTAATGCCTTCAATACATCCGCTTCACCAAGCAGAGCGGGTATCGCTTTTATTTTGTCCATTGGAAGTATTAAGCTCCCAATAGGAGAACGCAAATGTTTGCTTTCCGTTATTTTAACTTCCTGCAAAAGGTTAGCTTGCGAAAGTTTGATATTTAAAGGGAATTGGAGTTGGGCAAAATCCCTGATATATACCGGCGCATAACCCACGAAGCTCACTTTCAGGGAATGATCTTTGGAAGGGATATCCAAACTAAAAAAACCATAGGCATTCGTTTGAACACCATCCTGTGCCAAGCTGTCGGACACAGTCGCTCCAATTAATATTTCCCCGTTTGCGGCATCACGCACGGTGCCACTAATGGTCAGTTTCTGGGAGAAAGCGAGCTCGTTAAAGAAAATCAATAAAACCGTTACTAATAAAAGCCTGATCATGGTATTGTAATGGTTTTTTCGTTAGAAGCAGATATCAATCCATAACCGTTTTTAATATTGGTTATCGCTCTTTGCGGCGGAAGTACCAACAGGTCCAGCCCTTCGGGCTGATCATACTCTAATTTAGCATAATCAAACGCTTCTTTTGTTGTTACCCCTATTTTCAAGTCCGTGCGCAATGCAGTTTCAGGAGGCGTTTTGAATGATTGGCTGTAAATATAGAATGCTACTGGTATTTCGGGGCTAGGCAAACATTTGCTATTCATCAAAAATACAGAGGCCTTTGGGGTATTCATAAGTCCTGAAATGGGATCAATTCGAGGGGACAATATCTTTTCTGTAGCCCAGGTATGGCAATCTTCTTCCTGAACAAGCATATTGTCAGGTGTGCCGTTAAGACTAGTGGAAGTAGTATCTTTTGTATAATAATTGATTAATAGCAGCGTGAAGTACTGTTCTGTTTGGCGGCTCTGTTCTGTGAAATACAGGTTCAATAGATCCTGTGGAAAGTCTTGATCAATCCCACTTGGTACGTTCCTGGTTCTCTGGATGGTAACTTCGGGCAGCTCAGCAGGAACAAGCACCGGCATTGATTCTGCTTCTGGTAACGTAGGCGCAGAGGCTTTGACTATATAAGTGGCTCCTGCCTCCACCAGACTATCGGAAACATAAATCCCAGCTTCGTCTGCCGAATAGGAAAGAGTAACGTACTGTTTTCCATTCTTGAATAAGACCACTGTTGCATTGGGTATGGTGATGTCATCGGGGATCACCCCCACTGCGTTAAAACTTTTGGTAACCTGTATCCGTAATGGTTCGCCGGCTTTTAGTTTACCCCATAACACCAATTTGTCACCCTCATAAGGAATAGTCAGGTTTAAGTCCGTGTTTTTACAAGCACTAAAAAAAATAAATACGAATACAAGAAAGTTCTTCATTATCAATA
>CAXBLH010000462.1:0-4684 GCA_963976315.1 uncultured Dyadobacter sp. | reverse complement strand
CCGTTTTTAATTTGAAATTGGGATTCGTTGACAAAAAAGGAGCGTGGAAATAACGGCCTGAAAGTCCGAAGGCAACCAATCCTACGTTTAATATTTTGGAAGACATTGCTTTATTTTTAGGTTTAAACTAAGTTCTGGAATTAGTTTGCAAAGTTAATTTTATTGCTAACGATGTCAAATGGATATTTAAATACCCTAATTTCATCGTAAATTGGGATCTCTTCTTTATGACTTATTTTTGGGGGATTTACCATTAAAAGAATTGATTTTCTTGTTTCAGAAAGGTTAAATTTTTCTTTTCAGAAAATCTAACGACTTCATTATCATTAACTATTTTAATTTTTAAGTGCGATGAGCCCAAAACACGATATACTTTCGGATCTTAGAGGCGAGAACAATTTTGCTTTTGGGGAGCTTTATAATCAATATTTCACGATGGTGGGTAAGTTCGTAGTCCATAACAATGGTTCATGGACGGATGCTGAGGATATTTTTCAGGATACCATGGTGGTACTCATCGAGAAATTACGATCGGAAAATTTTTTGCTGACTGCTTCTGTAAAAACCTATATTATGGCAATTGCCAAGCATTTATGGCTTAAAAGGTTACGTTCCTCCAAAAGAGAAACCTATATGCAAGATTACCATTATGAACAAATTGCGGAGGAAATTGATGAATCCATTGATAATGAAAAATCGTATAGGGATAAGTTGCAGTATTTTCTTACCAAGGTGACAGATCATTGCAAAACATTGGTGCATGATATGTTTTTTAAAAATAAATCGATCGAACAGATACAGGAAGATTATGGCTATTCCAATAAGCATAATGCTCAAAATCAGAAACATAAGTGCATGAAGCAAATAAAACGTGTGAAGGAGCAATCAGAAAAAGGCTAATTTTTTTTAAGTCATTGGGTGATTATTTTCTAGTAATGGTATTAAGTATTGTTAATCAATACTAAAACACAATTACCATGAGAACTCTAATAAAAAAAATTGGACTGCTTTTTTCACTTTCATTGTTTGTAATTTTTACCACCCAAGCTCAGAATGCAACTTCCTGGAAAGTAGATAATGCCCATACTTCCATCAATTTCTCTATCAACCACTTCTTTTCGGCAGTTACAGGTAAGTTTACCAAATTTGATGGCCAAGTTAATTTTGATCCCAATAATTTAGGGGCTAGTGCCGTTGAATTCACCATTCCGGTTTCCTCTGTAAACACAGAAGATGCCAAACGGGATAAGGATTTGGTTTCCAATTCGTTTTTTGATGCCAAAAAATACCCGAACATGACGTTTAAATCGACTAAGTTTGAAAAGAAATCAGGCAGTGATTATGTGGTTTACGGGAAACTGACGATTCGTGACGTAACCAAAGACGTGGCACTTCCTTTCAAGGTACTAGGTGAAATGGATCATCCAATGATGAAAAACGTTACGATCATGGGCTTAGCGTTGAATACCAAGATTAATAGAAATGATTACGGCGTAGGCACCGGGAACTGGGCAGCAACAGCGGTTGTTGGAGACGAAGTTGCGATAAATATCAATATCGAGCTAAACAGAAAGAAATAATGAAAGATAAATTGTTTTATATAATCGCTGGGATTTTCTTAGTGGCATTTTATTTTTACAACAATCCCAAAGTCGATTTTGTTGAAAACAGCAAGGAAGGTATTCAATTCAAACATGAAAACTGGTCCTCCATCCTTAGCCAGGCTAAGGATGAAAATAAGCTGGTGTTTGTAGATGTTTATGCTACTTGGTGTGGGCCTTGCAAAAAGCTTAAAAAGTATACTTTTTCTGATGATGAGGTGGGGCAATACTTTAACGCCAATTTCGTCAACATCGCTTTGGATGCAGAAAAAGGGGAGGGGATCAATATTGCGAATCGGTATGAAGTAAACGCTTATCCTACTGTACTCATTTTAAATAGTGATGGCGAACTCATTGCCAAGAAAACAGGCTATCAAAATTCGGCCGATCTAATGAGTTTTGGAAAAGGAATTGTTTCATCCAACTAGCTATCCGTTAAAATTAGGATTTCATACGGTATAATTTTGGAGGACTCCGCTTGTTAATAATAGTTGTTATTTCAAGTTGAGTCCACTTTTTAAAACTTAAATTATACATGAAAACAAGTTTTTTATCATTGGTGTTTATATTGTTGGTCGCGTTATTTTCTTATGGGCAAACTGGGAAAGTATATGACAATCTCACCGTAACCAGTAAGTTATTAAAGGCAGAAAGAAAATATGCCATTTATCTGCCGCCAGACTATGAATCTTCCAATAGAAGCTATCCTGTGCTTTACCTATTGCATGGCTCTGGTGATGACCAAACTGGCTGGGTACAGTTTGGGGAAGTGCTTCACATTACCGATCAGGCCATAAAAGAGGGCAAAGCAACTCCTATGATTATCGTCATGCCCGATGCAGATACAGGTCGTCGTGGTTATTTTAATGATGTAAAAGGAGATTTTCCTTATGAAGATTTCTTCTTTACTGAATTAATGCCTCAGGTTGAAAAGAAATACCGAATTAAATCCGATAAACGTTATAGGGCGGTTGCTGGTCTCTCGATGGGCGGTGGAGGTAGTTTTATGTATGCACTTCATCACCCTGAATTGTTTTCGTCTGCTTGCCCTTTGAGTGCGTCTGTGGGTCCTATTAACCTAGAAGACGCCAAGAAGCGTTTGGTAGGTGCTAATCCTACTATTACCGACGAACAAGTAGCGACATGGTTCAACAAGCATAGTGCGTTGCCGCTTATTGAAAACATGCCAGAGGAGCAGAAGAAGGCCGTTCGTTGGTATATAGATTGTGGAGATGATGACTTCTTATACGAAGGTAATTCTCTGGTACATATAGCCATGCGAAAAAAAGATATTCCACATGAATACCGAGTTCGCCAAGGGGGACATTCTTGGACTTACTGGCGCACCGCTTTACCAGAAGTGCTGGAATTTGTATCTCAAAGTTTTCATCAATATTGATATTACTTCCCCCTTTTTCTGTATGGAGAAGGGGGGAATGCTTTGTGAAAACAATGTAGGCGATCTTTCACCGCTAGTACGAGTGTCCCGCTCGTGTTGAAATTGCAGTTAGATACTACCAATGTGTCACATGGAGCTTGTCGGAATGCTAATTATTATTTGTTCTTATTACCTAATTTTGGTTACTTTTTCAACACGCTCAAAGGTCTACTTTCTTTTCTGTTCAAAAAGCCAGTCCATAAGATGCGGTGTTTCTTCGGCTGTTTTCCAAATATCATGTCCAATGTCTGGAAATTCTGAATAACGTGGATTACCACCTGCCTTTCTCATAGCTTCTATCATATCTCGTGAACCACTGACTGGTACTGGTTTATCTAATGCGCCATGAAAGGCCCACACAGGAATTTTTGCAATTCTTGAAGCGAGAAGTGGATTTCCGGCTCCTGAAAATGGAAGCGCTGCGGCAAACATTTCTGGACGAGTAGATATAAAATGCCAGGTTCCGTAACCACCAAGTGAATGCCCAACAACGTATCTTCGGGTGGTGTCAATCTTAAAATCTCCTTCTAATGCAGTAATCGCTTCAAAAGTGACTTCATCTTTGGGAATTAAACCATCAATTCCTCCCCAGCTATATCCAGGTGGCAGTTGTGGTACAAAGGTAAATGCGGGATGCTCCTTTCTGGTTTTTTCAGAACTAAACAAATGATCGATACCGGATAACTGACGTTGATTGTCAGTCCCCCAGCCATTTCCACCATGCAGTACCACTAACAGCGGATAGGTACTATCTGCGCTATAATCCATGGGTTTTTGAAATTGATAATGTAAAGTTTCACCTGTATTACTGGTATATTCTCGGGCTTCAAATTGTTTGGCCAATAGTTTGATTTCAAGACTAGCATGCCTTACTGAAAAACTATCACGGTATAATTGGTACCCCATGAAACAGGTGATTACCAAACTACCTATACAAACGAATCCAATAAAGACCTCTGTAAATTTACCTATTGATAAAATATCTTGGCTACGAGAAACACGTCGGGTTTCGTCAGAAAAGTTTTTAATGAGAAGTGCTGGAATCGTAAATCCAATAAATGCTATCCAATTCCCCAACTTTTGTATTAGCAATTGATGGGGAGAATTAGTACTTAAAAGATGCCAAGAAAGTAGGGCAATTGTAGCTATATTAAAAATCAATGCGCACCAACCAAAAAGTCGTAGCCACTTTCTTTCGCCAGCTACTGACCTTATTAGACTAACAGAAAAAATAGCATAAATGCCGTGATAGGCCAACATTGAGCCGAAATACAAGTCGTTGAATTCCTTATTAAGAGTAATGATTTGATAAACAACATATACTGTAGCAATATTTACGAGTAGGGTAATTAAGAGGACTACAAAACTTAGGTGATACTGTTTGAAATGAAGATATTTAAGAAGAAATACCAAAGAAACAAGTGCAAGACCGTTGAAATTCAAGAACCAATTCGGATACATCCGAAAGCTGTATATTTGGTTATCCACTTGCAAAAATAAAATTACCTGTAGCAAAGCTGCTGCCAAGAATAATACAAGAAAGAAATTTGCGAAAAAGTATAATTCTTTTTTCATGAGTCGTAGTTCTCAAATTAAAAATATAATTATAAATAAAACCAATAGGAATATAACCTATCGAATATTT
>CAXBLH010000461.1:0-4691 GCA_963976315.1 uncultured Dyadobacter sp. | reverse complement strand
AGTATACTTGGTTTGTACCGCACGATGTAAAAGGACTCACCCAATTAGTAGGAAGCCGTGAAGCATTTACAGAAAAACTGAACCATTCCTTTGAGTTGGCCTCAAAACACGATTTCGTTTCGGGGAAATCTCATGCCAACGAAACCCAGGAACACAACCGTCGCGTATATATTAACTATGGTAACCAACCTAGTATGCAGACCGCTTTTTTGTTTAATTTTTCGGGAGCGCCGTGGTTAAGCCAGTACTGGACTCACCAGATTATGGACAAAGTTTATGGCGACTTATCGCCAGAATATGGATATAGTGGCGATGAAGACCAAGGGTTAATGGGCTCTTTGGCAGTCCTATTAAAAATAGGTATTTTTTCAACCAATGGTGGCACTTCTGAAAAACCATATTATGAAATTGTTAGTCCACAGTTTGATAAAATAACCATCAAACTAAACCCTAAATATTACACCGGAAAAAGCTTTACCATTGAAACCAACCATGGTACTGGTGAGAACGAAAAGATATATATCGATTCGGCAGAATTAAATGGTAAACCATTAGATCAGCCATGGGTATTACACGACACCCTGGTAAAAGGTGGTACTTTAAAACTGAACCTTAAAAATATTCCTAACAAAAAATGGGGTAGCGAAACCTCTCAAGCGCCACCATCCATGACCAACTAACCCATGAATAGACGAAATTTTGTTAAAAACAGCTCATTAGCACTTTGCACTTTACCGGTGGTAGGTTCCTTGGCTTTTCAGCCAGTAGCCGCTACTAAAAAGCCAGATTGGATATTGTACTTAATCAACTCAAATGATTCTCGGTATGAGAATCATTTGAAAAACCGCATTTCTGATCGTTCAAACCCAGCATATGGAGGGTTCCAGGATAGTGTTGAAATACCCAATCCCCATTCCACCATCAGCTTTGTAATTTTTGCGTCCACTGCACTTATTTGTCCAGAAAGCAAATATTTTAAATCCCAAAAGCTAATCACGGAGCTAACGCAGGCCTTACAGTTTCTGGTATCCATACAGCACAGCGATGGAACAATTGACCTGTTGTCAACCAATTTCCATTCCACCCCAGACACGGCTTTTATGGTTACGTGGGTAACACCACTTTACCGTATGTTAAAAAAAATGAATGAGCCTCAATATGCTGCACCACTCAAACCGTATGAAATTTTCCTACGCCAAGCAGGTGAAGCCTTAACCTATGGAGGTATTCATACGCCAAACCATCGGTGGGTGGTTACTGCCGGACTCACCGAACTGAACAAAACCTGGCCGAACCAAAAATATGTAGACCGTGCCGAAGAATGGTTAGCCGAAAAAATAGATTTGGATGCGGATGGCCAGTTTACCGAACGTAGTACTTTTGTATACTCCCCGCTCACCGACCGGGTACTACTCACTATTGCCGAAGGACTTCTTAAACCTGAGATCTTTGAAGCCGTTCGTAAGAATTTGGAAATGAATATTTATTATGTTCATACCAATGGCGAGGTAGTTACAGAAGCATCTAACAGACAGGACAAATCTGTGGTGGGAACCATGGAAGGGTATTATTATCCTTATCGGTATTTGGCTTTGAAAGATAAAAACCCTAGGTTTTCGGCCATGTGCAAGTCCATTGAAGAGGCAGGTATAAGTAAAATAGGATCACAACTTACTTATTTCTTGGAAGATGAAAGCCTTTGGAAAGAATTACCAAAACCCACTGAACTGCCCAAAAGTTATGTAAAGGCTTTTCCTATTTCGGGTTTGGTTCGTGTCAGAAAAAATAACTGGGATGCCACTTTAATCTCTGAAAACCCTGTTTTCCTTACTTTTTATAAGGGCAATGCAGTACTGCAAGGCCTTCGTTTCTCTGCCTCCTTTTTTGGAAAAGGCCAGTTCCAAACGGACGAGATAGTGCCTGATGGCAAAAACTGGGTATTGTCCAAAAGTTTGGAAGGCCCCTATTACCAGCCTTTCCCGAAAGACCTAATTCCCGGTGATGGTGACTGGGAAAAGCTATCGCGTTCAAAAAGAAAACAAAGCGAAATTCAACAATTTCAATCCAATGCCACCGTACGAGTTATGGAAACAGGATTAGAAGTTGATATCGAAATAACAGGTACCGATGGGGTTCCGGTTAGTGTAGAACTTATATTCCGTGAAGGTGGTGAGCTAAAGAATGTAATGTCACTTAATAAGGACAAAAAGTCCTATCTTCTGGAAGATGGACAACTAGGCTCCTATCATACTGGGACGGATACCATCCATTTTGGCCCGGGACTTTCCAAGCACAAAGGGGTGGAACTACGTGGTGCACTGCCAAAAATGGATGCTCCCACGGTATACCTCACTGGATTTACACCTTTTAAGCATACCTTGAAATTATCTTAATCAGCGACAAATGGTTATTAGATTGCTAATACTTTTTGGAGGGTTATTTCTAAATATAGGAGGTATGGTTGCATTTTCGCAAACCGTACCTCCTCACTTGGAGAAAGGAAAATTGCTCTATGAAAACAATTTCAATGGGCCCAATACCATTCAAGGCTGGCGTATGGAAGGCCCTGGAAAAGCGGTAATCAATAAGGGTGCATTGGAAATATACGCTCCCGATCAAGAGTACCACCATGTACTTTGGTGCCCTGTGGACTTCCCTAGTAATTTTATAGCGGAATGGGATGTCCAAAACTTGGATCCAGCGGGTGGGTTGGTGATCATATTCTTTGCTGCAAAAGGGGCTCAGAATGAATCCATTTTTGATCCGAAATTAAAACTAAGAGACGGAACATTTAGTCATTATACCAAAAGTGATATCAACACTTACCATATTTCCTATTACGCCGATAGTCCCGAAAATACGGATCGAGAACTAGCCCATTTACGAAAAAACAAAGGGTTCAATTTAGTATACCAAGGCCCGATTGGTATACCTAAGAAATCCATGAAAAAGCACCATGTGCAACTCACTAAACTTGATGGACTAATTGAAATGTATATTGACGACCGTTTGGTAATTCATTGGCGCGACGACGGGAAGGCATTTGGCCCAATTCTGCGTGACGGAAAAATGGGATTCAGGCAAATGAAGTGGACACATTTCAAATATGACAATTTTAAAGTTTGGGAAATTAAACCGTAAACCACTTCTACCCGATGATTGAAAAATGTAAACCCTTATTATTCAAAACACAGCATTTAGTCTTTGTATTCCTACTTACAATGCAATGCGTAGCTGCACAAAATCCTGAATCTACCCCGCCTTCACCTTACAGCAGGTATCTCCAATGTGCCGTACCGTCTGGTGGAGTACAAATTGACCTGAATCCTACGACTTTACGCTGGCCTTATGAAAAAGGCAAAAATATAAGTTATGATGTACGATTAGCACAAGATTCGACCTTTCGATCGGGGACTATAATCCAGCAAAAAGCAACACCTTGGGCGATGTTCAACCCACATCAAAAATTACAAGCTGGTACTTGGTATTGGCAATACCGAAAATCTCAAGGCAGCTGGTCCAACCTATATAGCTTTCAAGTAAAGCAGGATGCCGTGGCGGTGGTTTCGCCTACCTCGGAGGATTTTTTAAGTAAAATCCCAAAATCGCATCCTCGGTTATTGGCATCAAAACCAGAGATTATTGAGTTGAGAAAAAGAAAAAAAGATGCAGACATCATTCAAATTATTAAAGAAGCCGACGCAGCACTTCTGCAAAGAATCCCTGCAGAAAGTGAGGGAATTGCCACTGATTTAATAGACGATGAGCTAAAAAACAAGCAGCTCGTTAAATTGGCAAGCATGGGCCTAAGTAATCAAATTTACGATATGGTTTATCCTCTTAGTCAGGCATTTGCACTTACAGGTGATAATCGATACGCCCAAAAAGCAATCGCCATTGGACGAGTTGTAGCACAATGGGATCCAAAAAAAGTTACTGTTCTCAGTGATTTTGGCGATGCCCGATGTATGCTTTCATTGGCACTGATCTATGATACATTTTATGACCAACTTGCCGATTCGGACAAAATTGCGTTTCGAAAAGGTGCCGCTATTCGGATCAAATTCTTTTATGAGGAATGGAAAAACAACATAGAAGTTAGGGTATTGAGCGCCCATGTTTGGCAGCATATATTACACTACTATTTCCAGAGTGCCATTGCTATCTTTCATGATGAACCCAACGCGTCTACTTGGCTCGGCTATGGATATGAATTATTTTTGGCACGCACCCCTATCCTTAGTGGGAATGAAGGTGGATGGGTGAATGGTGCTTCCTATTTCCGAATGAATATGGAAACATGCTTAGACATTGCCATGTTGATAAAAAAGTATACCGATTATGATCATGTAAATGCACATCCATGGTATAAAAACCATATCGATTGGTTGCTTTACGGAATGCCTCCTGGTTCTAATTCAGATGGTTTTGGTGATAATTATGAAAGAATCTCTTCCCCTGGAATTGAATACGTAGCCTTTGCTATGGAAATGGCCAAAATAACACAAAGCTCTAAAGCAGCCTGGTATGCGGCCACTTGTCGAGAATACGAAACAATTGATTTATCTCAAAAAAGTATATTGCGCTGGTTCAGGCTTACCAAAACAAACGGATTGCCGATGCCCGCTATTAAAAAGGAAGCATTACCGCTTGGTCAGTTGTTCCAAGAGACTGGAGTGGTGGCAATGCAC
>CAXBLH010000460.1:0-4691 GCA_963976315.1 uncultured Dyadobacter sp. | reverse complement strand
CCCCGATGACCTATTTGCGGATAAAAGTCAGAAAATTCTTAAATCCACTGCGGGCAGTACCTATCGGGATATGTACATACTTCGATTGGCCGAAACCTATCTATTACGGGCAGAAGCACATTTTCGAAAAGGGAATCAGGTGCAGGCCGCTGCGGATGTGAACGAAGTACGTAGCAGAGCACATGCCCCGTTGGCAAACCCCAACGAGATCACCATGGACTATTTGCTGGATGAAAGGGCTCGTGAACTGGTGTATGAAGAACAACGGAGAATAACGCTGCACAGGACCAATACCCTCGTGGAGCGGGTTCGGAAATACAACGATCTTAACAAAGATGATATTCAAGATCATCATAATCTTTGGCCCATTCCTTTTTCAGAAATAGAAGCCAATCAGGACGCAGTACTTAACCAAAACCCTGGCTACAATTAGCCTTCCACGTTTTGTCTTTAATAAACCAACAATTACATCACTAGCAATTGGATATCATGAAACACATTTGGATTCTTTCAATACCGCTTTTATTACTAATGCAAAGTATTTTTTACTTGCAAACCCTTCAAGAAGATCGTGAGCAAGGGCAAACGGCCGTACCCGATAGTCTTTTAAATGTGAGCAGAGTTAAACAGGGCCCCGAATCTATTCCTAATTTGGTTACCTTTTGGGATTTTCAAAAAAAGAAGAATGGTGCCGTAAATTACAAAAGTCGCGGTGCTCATGGCTACGTCTTGAAAGAAATGAACGGCGAGCTTAAAACCGAAGGAGAGGGTGTATTTGGGCCTACGAGTCTTAGGATCAATCGAGGTCAGTGGCTGATGATTCCCCGAAAAGACTGTCCAGCTCTCAATATTCATGGAAAACAGGAAGTGAGTGTGGTGGCCTGGATCAAGCGCAACGGCGATAACACTTGGCATTATATTGCCGGCATGTGGAACGAACGAGATGCACAACGGCAGTATGCATTATTTACCAATGCCCACAAGCAAACGGATTATCGGACCCTAGACCGTACCGATGCGAGGTACCAGACACACGGGTATGTTTCGGACTCCGGAGGGGCTACCACCAACCGGCCCTACTGTTTTTCTTATGCATCAGGCAAGGAGAAATTGCAAAAAGAGAAGTGGTATATGATTGCATTTACTTATGATCAAAAACAGATAAAGGTGTATGTCGATGGCCAGCTGGACACGAACGCCACCTATAATCCTTTTCTTTGGGACAAACCTATTTTTTCAGGTGGAGACCTGGGATCCGACTTTACCGTTGCACAGCGTGCACTTCCTAAATGGCCGGGGTATCCTCAGGTAGTAAACCCTACGCATGGGGAAGGTTTTGACGGAGTTCTGGGTGGTCTGGCGGTTTACAACCGTGCTTTAACAGCCACTGAAATGAACGGTCTTTACAATGCCACCAAAAAATAGATAAACAAATGGAAATAGCTGAATAATAGTTTGTAATCCACTTTAGGTAGAGCCTTTTTTTTAGCAGCCGCTTTTTGTAAATTAGCTTTTTGGTGGTTTTAAAATGCTTTTACATAAGCTTGTCTGACGACAAATGAGTAACCGTCCGCCGCGGTTACTTTTTGTGTTATGGCAAATTGCAAGAAAACTTATCGGATGAATAATTTTCGAATTTTAGTTCTTCCACTAGTACCTATATAGCACTTGAGCCAGTGCTCAACGAGAATGTGGTTTAAAAATTAAATCTATTTATGAAAAATAAGTTGTTTGCGTGGGGTGTATGCTGTCTTTTGGGGTTTTCTGGCATAGTAGCTGCGCAACTACCCGTGCGTTTGGTGGTAATGACCGACATTGGCGGCGATCCCGACGACCAGCAAAGTCTGGTGCGGTTGCTGGTTCATTCCGACCAGGTTGAACTGGAAGGGCTCCTTACAAGCAGCCGCTTGGAACACGGTCAGGATACACGCCCGGAATTAATCTATGAAGAATTGGATGCTTATGAAAAAGTGTATCCCAACCTATTGATACATTCCAAAAAATTCCCAACGCCCAACTCTTTACGCAACATTGTTCGGCAGGGACAAGGCGACCAAGAGGCTTTTGGAGAAGGTCATGATACCCCTGCCTCGGACTGGTTAATTGAGGTAGTCGACAAACCAGACACCCGACCGGTATGGGTAACCGCATGGGGAGGACAACGGGAACTGGCCCAAGCATTATGGAAGATTAAATCTACCCGAAGTCCCGAAGAGGTACAAGCATTCGTACGAAAACTACGTGTATATGTTATCGAGAATCAGGACGGTCATGAGCGGTGGATTTTAAAGAACTTCCCCCACTTATTCCTCATTAGCGCTGGTTATGTTAATTTGGGGTCTCCACTGAGCCCCAAGGTTAGAGAATATTCGGCTGTGCGGGGTATGTATATGACTGGCGACGAAACATTAACCAGCAGAGCTTGGGTTCAGGAGCACCTCAAAGGAAAGGAAAATCCAATGGCTGCGGTGTATCCCTTGGATGGTGGTGGGGTCAATGGCTTAAAAGAAGGGGACACCCCTTCTTTTAACGGTTTGCTGCCTAACGGGCTTAATATCTCTGAAAGGCCCGATTGGGGTGGTTTTGGAGGGCGATTTAGAAAGTTGAAAAACCACCTATATACAGATATTGTCGATTTTCAAAACGGGATTTGGAATGAACGACACACCGTTTCCCGCTGGCGTTCCTACTACCAAAATGATTTTATAGCGCGATTGGATTGGTGTGTCCGTAGCTATGCGGAGGCTAATCATCACCCAGTGGCGATTCTTAACCGACAGGCTGGTGCCGACGTGCTTCAAATTACTGCCAAAGCCGAGGAAAAAGTAAAGCTTTCAGCGTTGGGCTCCACAGACCCAGACAAGAATACTTTACAGTATAAATGGTGGAATTATTGGGAGGCAGGATCTTATTCAGGCAATGTCAATCCCATAAATGATGACAAAATCGAATGTACTTTTCCAATTCCTTCAGACGCAGTGCCAGGAACAGTGTTTCACCTCATTCTGGAAGTTACAGATAATGGCATTCCCGCCTTAACAGCCTTCCGACGGGGAATCATCAAGGTGGAATAGTTCGATATCGCATTATAATTGTTTGATCCGTCGTTGGTATGACGTGCTTGTTCAACCGAACTACCCGTACAATGCCAGGTAGTTCTTCGGCTAGGTAAGTCTTGGATAGCCGATAAATTAGTCTCGTGAATGATCTTTTAAAAAAAACGGAACTGGAAGCCTGTAAAAGTTGTGTCGACTGCCGTCCACCGACTGCCTAAAACTATTTTATTTTTTCAATGCGATGGATTGCACCTGAACGGTTCCTTCCTATAATGGCTCCTCGGTGGTGAATAGTATTTTCATCGCTTCAAAAGTGCCTGTATAATTTTCGTTTTCAGAAAGTCGAATGGGATAGGTAGTGACTTTGTCGCTGCTGCGGACTTCAAACGAATAGGCATTTTCGTCTTTGTATTCCTTTTCACCAAATCGTTTTTAATAAAGTTTTGCTGTTTTAGCATCTCCCGTATACTAAGCCGAAAAGGTCAACACGGAAGCGTTCTTAGCATCCAAGATCATTGGTGGACTTATCAAGGAACTATTATTTTTCAATTTAATATGAAGGCCTTTCGTGATAGGCCAACCGCTATCCGTTGTATTTTGAAGTATCCAGTGTTGACGGTCTTTGTTAAAAGTGTAGCTGGGTAAAGTATGCTTTGGGGTATGTAGATAGACATAGTCTCTGATTTGGTTAAGTGATCCCAAAATCAAAACATACTGGTAATCGTAAGTGATATTGTGATCCAGAATTTCAGTATGTAAGGGCGCGATATAGCCCGTAGAGGCATCTTTACTACCTCCTTGAAATGTGGCACCGGCTTTATGCTAATATTCACATATAGCCGACGCAATTTTGGATCGAATAATTCATCAGGCAATCAGAATAACCCTTAAGGGAGAATCCATAAGAAAAGTAGCAAAAAACAAAATCAATTAATACTTTGAACCCCATCAGATCATCCCAAAATCAATCTACTCAGGTGGCTCACTTTCGCCGGAATATATACAGGTTCTTGGAAGGCGTGGTAGTGGATAAAATGCCACTCCATCACTTATTTATTCAGATCCTAGATATTCATTTGGAAAACATTATTTTCAATAGCTTCCTGATCTGGGCTTACCCTAGGAAAACTGTCTGCTACCGTGATGCTAGTCAACAGGTTGTGATGGATTTTCAAATCCCCAGAGAATATCTCGAAGGTATTCGATTATTAAATCGATTTCTTTTCCGGTTTCTTTGGTAATTAGATTATGTTTTGGAAACTTCTTCTGCCATTCTATTTAGAAAAATTGATATAAAGGCTATTTCTAGAATTGCTTCAGAAGATTCTATGGTTTTCTCTATATCTCTGAACAGCCTTCGCTTAAAATTGAGCCATCCGAATGATCTTTCAACCTGCCATCGATTCTTTTGAGGAACGAATCCTTGTGCCGATTCTGGTTTTTGTGAAATTTCTACTTTCAATTTAAACTTTTTAATAACATGTTCTAAAAATGTTGTCTTATAACCGTTGTCCGCAGTAATCTTTTGCAAGCGCGGCACTTTCCCTTTTAGTTTTTCAACTGCCTGAATACCAGCCTGATTGTCAGAAACATTAGCGGCGGTAACTTTGATTGACCATGGGATTCCAATCGTAT
>CAXBLH010000459.1:0-4693 GCA_963976315.1 uncultured Dyadobacter sp. | reverse complement strand
CCGAAAAATCCGAATGTGCCTATCATTCATATGAATGTCCGTTATTTTGAATTAAACAATGGCACCTGCTGGTTTGGCGGCGGTATTGATCTTACCCCTCATTATGTAGTAAAGGAAGATGCACAACAATTCCATCAAACGCTAAAAATGGTTTGTGATAAGCACCACGAATCTTTTTATCCAAAATTTAAAACTTGGGCAGACGATTATTTTTTCATTCAACATCGCAACGAAACACGTGGCATAGGCGGCATTTTCTTTGATTATTTAAAACCAAACGAGGCTGGGAATAGTCAATCACTGAGTAAAACACAACTTTTCGAATTTGTAAAAGCAGTAGGTGAAAGTTTTGCGCCCATCTATACAAGCCTGATGGCAAAACATAAAAATGAAACTTTTACCGAAGCGCAAAAACAATGGCAATTCCTGAGAAGGGGGCGCTATGTAGAATTTAATTTGGTGTGGGATCGAGGTACTAAGTTTGGCTTGGAAACCAACGGTCGAACGGAATCCATTTTAATGAGCTTACCTCCACAAGCCAACTGGGAATACAACTTGATTCCAGAACCCGGTACCGCCGAGGCGGAAACCATAGCCCTTCTGCGAAAAGGAGTTCATTGGACTGATTTGAGATAGTTAAATGGCTTTATTGCAGGATGTTATAGTAATCCTGTGGGTGGTTTAAAATGGTGCTACTATTTGGATTTTATAGTAAAATTCTTTCCGATTTTTCTCCTTATTTTTCAAGGTGCTGTTCCCTGCTTGACAGCACTTTGGTACTTTCTTTTTAGGCGCTCCGATAATAACTTTTTTGAATTTTGTCTGTATATGCTATCATTTAGTAAGGGTTAACTCCTATCATTTGAAATAGAAATAGGACTTTTATTCCCATGGTGCGGGGGTTGTTTGATAGGATTATTGATTTTTTTCAATGCAATTATAAATTACCTCCTTTACTTTGTAGCTTGAAGATACTTTTCAGATTCCCCCTAATATTATGTTCAGATTTATAATTGTCTTTTGTCTTAGTATATCCATTTCTTATTCTCAAACTCTTAAGGCAACGATTCGTGGTACAGTACGAGACCTAGATTCTGGTATGCCGCTTACCGGTGCAACGGTTTCTTTAAGTCAAGGTAATACCGGTACTACAACGGATCAGGATGGTCAATTTCGATTTGATAACCAACCCGTGGGAAGATACGTTTTGACAGTGAGTTATTTAGGGTACGGGACGTTGGCCATACCTGAAATTTTATTAGAGTCGGGGAAGGAAAATGTACAGGATATCAAATTGTCAAAAAGTGCTTTGGAACTTTCTGCGGCAACCGTTTCTGCCTCCCGGCCTCCTGCTATTAATAGCGTGCAAGAAATCACGAGTGAGCAAACTTTACGTTATGCAGCTACGTATCTGGATCCAGCTCGAGTAGCCACATCGTTTGCCGGAGTCGCTGCCAATAACGACCAAGCCAATGGATTGGTGATCAGAGGGAACTCTCCCAATAGTATGCAATGGCGTTTGGAAGGGGTGGAAATTGTGAATCCAAACCACTTATCGAATGCTGGAACGTTTAGCGATAGGGCTACTACAACCGGCGGTGGTGTGAATATACTGAGTACGCAGCTTATGGGTAAGTCATATTTTATGACAGGTGCCACACCAGCACAGTATGGAAATGCATTGTCAGGGGTGCTGGACATGTACTTACGAAAAGGGAATAATGAAAAAACAGAATTTACTGCGCAGGCAGGGCTAATAGGTTTCGATTTTGCAGCCGAGGGTCCTTTTTCTAAAAATTCTAAAGCATCCTATTTGGTGAATTACCGATATTCTTTTACAGGTTTACTGGGAGCCATGGGAGTAAGTTTTGGCGGAGAAGATAGCCGCTTTCAAGACCTATCATTTAATATCAATTTGCCTACTGAGAAAGCCGGAACATTTTCGCTTTTCGGAATGGGCGGAATCAGTAGGAATACTTTTAAAGCGGAACGAGATGCTACCTTATGGGTGTTTCAAAAGGATGGAAAAGATATTTTTTTCAAAAATAAAATGGGGGCCATTGGGTTGTCACATGAGTTGGGTTTGGGTAGAAATACTTCCTTAATGACCCATGTGGTGGCATCTGGGCTTACCACTTCTCGTGATGAATTTAAACTCAGTGAGACAGATTTTGGAATCGTTTCAGAGGAAGGCAATGCCTTATCTAAGAGTCGTGTTTCCTGGAATAGTTACTTAAATATCCGATTGGACAAACGATTAAGACTAAAAACTGGAGCATTCCTTACCTACCAATCCGACCAACTTAGTGAAGGAAATAACCAATCCATTAATTTTGTAAAGATGCCCGTAAAAGGGGTGGTATTTGAACCCTTTGCTAGCTTGAATATTCAATTATCCGAAAAGCTTAGTGCGGATGCTGGCTTGCATTATCTCAACTATTCTGAAACGAAAAGCAATTCTCTAGAACCTCGCTTGGCCTTCAAATGGCAAGCCAATCGCTTGAACCAGTTCAGTATTGCCTATGGACTACAAAGTCAGCTCCAAACGGGACAAATTTATGATGCCTATCGTACCGGTTCGAATGCGGCTGGCTGCAACTGCTCCCCCTTAGGTATCACTAAATCGCATCAGATGGTGCTAGGTTATCAGCATAATACCATTAATAATAGCTTATTTAAAGTGGAAGCTTATTGGCAACATCTTTTCAATGTACCTGTTGCGAATGTTTCCAGTGCGTTTTCAGCCTTGAATGCACTAGAAAATGTACCGCCGATGTTGATGAACAATGACGGAACCGGCCGAAATATAGGGGTAGAAGTGACGCTTCAAAAGTACTTGACCAAACAGCTTTATTATCTCGTTTCCGGATCCTTGTATCAGTCTACCTACAAAGGAAGTGATCAAATAGAACGCAGTACTCGATTTGACGGTCGACATACCTTTAGTTTTACGGGTGGTAAGGAGTTTGGGAAAAAGGAAAACAGTACTTGGGGGATTAATACTAAGATTCTGTGGATTGGTGGTTTTAGGGATACCCCTATTAATAAGGATGCATCGGCATCAGCAGGTCGGACTATTTATTTGGAAGAGCAAGCTTACTCCATAAAACTGAATGATTATTTCCGGCCCGACCTACGAGTTTATTGGAAGAAAAGTAAGCCAACGTATAGCCAAACCTGGTCGCTAGATCTTCAGAATATTTCAAGCACTAAAAATGAAGCATATAGCTATTACGATACACTTCAAAAACAAATTGTCGTGCAATATCAGCTTGGACTTATTCCAGTGCTGAGTTACAGGGTACAGTTTTAAGGGTTAAAAGTTAAAAGAACTGGCTGCCTAATGCCTACAGCCTAAAAATGTTAAAGCCATAAAAAAGCATTTTGACTACGCTCAATGTGACATTGGAGCAGGCGCCCCCTGAGCGGAGTCGAAGGGCAGTAGCAGGATCGAGTGGTTAAAGCGGTTCGCCGTTGTGATTAAAAAACTGGTGCTAGCTCAATGCTAAATGCCTACAGCCTAATGCTTATTGCCTAATGCTTACAGCCTAAAAATGTTAAAGCCATAAAAGAGCATTTCAACTATGCTCAATGTGACGTTCTATCACGCGGCCCCTGAACGGAGTCGAAGGGCAATAGCAGGATCAGGTGGTTAAAGCGGTACGCCGTTGCGATTAAAAAACTGGTGCTAGCTTACGGCTAATTGCTTACAGCCTTCAAAAAGAATTCTTGGGTCAGGAACCATTCATTAAATATTATTGTAGTTTTGTGACTATGTTATGTTTCATGCGTTTTTGAGACTAACAAAGAACGGGGGCGACCGGTTTTGACAGCGGGCTGAGGTTCTGTGAGTAAGCATGTCAGGAGTTGAGAATACCTCCTGTAAAAAATATTCTCTTATAATAACTGGCGAAAATAACTACGCCATGGCTGCTTAATACGGAGTATTAAACAAATGCCATCATCTCTCCACCCCACGTGCTGCCGGGTGGGTTACGGGGTGTCGAACCGCAGCGCTGGTTGGAATAGTGGTACGGAAATCCAACGAGACACCAGTATCTAAGGCTTTGGCGCGGGTTTGTTTTGAACCTTGTCGGGCTCGAAAATTGAATCAAAACTAAACATGTAGAAGGCGCAGGGTTTCCCTGATCTGGACGAGGGTTCGAATCCCTCCGTCTCCACGGAGAGGCTGTCTAACAAAGGCAGTCTCTTTTTTTTGGTTTTAAGGTTTATTTTTTTTTTCTCCTATTTAGCTAAAAATAATAGCGAATATTGTTCTGATTTCAGTAATGCTAAGTCGTTAGATATGGTTTGCTCTGGCTTTTTGCTAATGGCAGTGCGTTCAAATAATTTGCTCGTCTGGAAAATCAGCAGCAAATTGAACCATTCTTCGCAAGTTCTTTTCAGAAAATTAATCACCGTATTCGGCTATTAATTGTTTAGAAATCGAGGATGCGAGATGATTGCCATATTCTGCCCGTATATCTTGCAATGTTTGGAATGTCGAGTATGCTCAAAATGATACTTTATTACAGCATTACAAAATTACGAATGGAGTAATACCAAGCTATTTTCCGAAACACTCATAACAGCCAAATTCTGATCCCACCCCCAGCCGCACCGCAGGACCACGAAAGCGGATTTATTTCCTTACACACCGCAATAATTTATCCTTTTCATCCCACAGGCCACG
>CAXBLH010000458.1:0-4700 GCA_963976315.1 uncultured Dyadobacter sp. | reverse complement strand
ACAACAGTTACTATGGTGGTTATGGATCAGGATATGGTTATAATCCGTGGGCTTACAGTCAGCCTGTGGTAGTTGTTAATAATAATTATGAACGTCAAGGTTTAGCAAGAACATCGGGTCCACGTCGTGCAGTGTCAAATGCAACACGTTATAATAGTAACACAACGGGTAATGTAAGAGGAGGGGCCACTACAAATTCTGGTGTGGTAAGAAATACCCGAGAATCAGCTAGAAGTTTGAATGCTGGGAATACTTCTTCAAGAGGATCCTATTATTCAAATTCTGGTCGCACGAGTGCCAGTACTTCTACTAGAAGTAGCTACTCGCCGGCAAACTCTAGTTCTAGTGGTAATACCTACTATTCAAGACCGAGATCAACCTCTTCGAGTTTGAATAATTCAAGCGCAGAAAGTTCTAGGTCAAGATCATATAGTTCTCAAAGTTCTAGTACACCAAGTCGGTCTACTTATACAGCACCTACTCAGAGTAGAACTTATACAACTCCGTCTAGGACCAATAATACTTATACTGCTCCTGAGCGTACTTATACAGCACCTACTCAGAGTAGAACATATAGTGCTCCAACTCGTAGCTATAGTGCCCCTGCATCAAGTGGCTCATCATCAAGTGGTTCATCATCAGGTGGTGCAGTTAGATCTTCGTCAAGAGGTCCAAGGTGAGATATGAGCTTGTTTATTGAAGAATAATATTAAGATTAACCCTGCAAAACGTCATAATTTTGCAGGGTTTTCGTTTAATATAGAGATACTATTATTTTTTAAAATAGAAATTACTGCCATGAAGAAAATATTAAGAACTGTTACTACCCTAATAATGATTTTAACAGGAAGTAGCGTATTTGCCCAATATGCCTCTGATGCCTTCCGTTATTCTGAAATAAATCAAACTGGAACGGCACGGTTTCAAGGTGTAGGAGGAAATCACGCCGCGTTAGGTGGCGATGCTAGTAATATTTCAGGAAATCCAGCTGGATTAGGTTTTTATAACCGCTCGGAATTTTCACTTAGTCCTGCTGTTTCCAGTGTCAATACAGAGTCTTCCTATATAGATCGGCTGACAACCGATTCTAAATCTAATTTTAATATGGCACAAGCTAGCTTGGTACTTACGAGCCAGCCAAGTTTTCAAAGAAAATGGAAAAGAACTTCCTTTGGATTATCTTTTTCGAGACAACAGTCTTTTTCGAATAAATTTTCATATGCGGGCCAAAATCAAAAAAGTGCTTATATAGATCAAGTGGTGGAGGATGCCAATGCAGCGGGTTACACCGAAGGGGATTTGAATGCTGATTTTGACTCAGGGAATGGTGCAGGCGGGCTGCCCACTGCTTATTCTTTACCTGCAGCCTATTACCAGATGTATATGATTAACCCAAATTATTCACAAAATTCAAATTTGCCAACCTGGCAGGCATTGGATCAGCAAAGTATCGTTGATCAGGTGGGGTCATTTGATTCAAAAGGCGCAAATACACAGTTTACCTTGGCTTATGGGGGAAATTATGATGATAAGTTTTATATGGGAGGAGCTCTTGGTTTCGACCGTATAAAATATAGTTATTCTTTATACCATGATGATCTGTTTCAAAACAGCCCAGAGTTTATCTCCATTTCTCAAGATGAAAGTTTTACAGTGAGTGGCAACGGTATAAATCTTACCCTTGGTATGATGTATAAATTCACTCCTGCGCTGCAATTAGGTGGTAGTCTCACAACACCCACATTTATGGCTATTAAGGAAACCTTTAATCAATCAGTGTCTGCACAATTCGTAGACAACCTTGTGTCTGATGGGGACGGAAATTTAATTACACCGCCATACGACAGAATAGATATGGCTCCAAACGATTTTGTATATAATGTGATAGCACCATTTAAGGGGTCAGTGGGACTTACTTATCTGGTGAATCGCAGTGGCTTTATTACCGGTACTATAGAATATATTGGCTATCAAGGTATGCGAGTAAATACCAATTATTTGAATGATAGTGGGAACAACAATTTTAAAAATCAGTATAAAGAAGAAATTAGCAACACTTATAGAAATACCATCAATGTAAGGGTCGGTGGAGAATATCGCATTGGACTATTTAGGGCAAGAGCAGGTATAGCCTATATCGCTGACCCGTATCAAATAAGAACGGATGGAATAGATAGGAGCAAAATTATTGGTTCTGCTGGAATTGGAGTTCGTAAAAATAAGTTCTTCGCGGATATTACAGGTGCTTATACCGCCTATAAATCTTCATTTACTCCGTATGTAGTCAATAATAATGAAAATTATTATTCGGCTTCTATCAATAATAAACTATTAAATATTACCGCCTCTGTGGGGGTGTTTTTTGGTAATTAAATTAACTAGAGCTAAGAGCCTGTTTAAATCTTAATGATAGCATAAACAAACTATTGGTTAATTTTTAAACAGGCTCTAAATAATGAGTCGGTTGTCAATTAAATTACCGACTCATTTTTGTATTACCTCAAGTATAATAGTAAGGATGTTATCAATCGGTAACTCGCCTTGGATATGGATATCGGCTTGGTGATAAAAAGGGGCTCTTTCGTCGATTTTTGATTGTAATAAGGTCTGCAATGACTCAGCACCAGAAAGTATGGGTCGGTCGTCCTTGCCATGGCTTTTGATTCTTCGGGCCAGGGCAGAGGCCGGTATATCTAAATAGACACTTGTTCCCAAGGATTTTATATACTCCATATTATTATGGAAACAAGGAGTTCCGCCTCCAGAGGCAATAACAAGACGATTGTTTATTGTTAATGATTTTAATATTTTACTTTCTATTTCTCTAAAAAAATGCTCTCCTTTTTCGGAGAATAGCTTGCTGATAGTCGTGTTTTGATCCGTTTCAATTAAAGCGTCTAGATCAATAAAGGTATAATTTAATTTTTTGGCCAAAATTCTTCCAATAGTTGTTTTGCCAGAGGACATCATGCCAACAAGAACAATGTTTTTCATTCGTATTTTCAAACTTTTTGAGCTACTCTATTTAACTAATTCTAGTATGGTTTCTTTTGTGGGCGTGTCGTTGTAATGCCATTTGCCCTTTACTGTTCCATCTTTAAGTAGCCATAATCCAGGATTTGAGCGTGAAATTGTTTTTAAAACCGTTCCATCAACATAGTAATATGGAATGTTTATTTGATGTTTCGTCAAAAAGTCGCTAATTATTTCACTACTACCAGAGGTTAAGATGATCGGCGTTACGTTAGAACTTTTAAGGTTATTCAGTAATTTGTTAATCTCCGGAATGGCTGCGGTATTGATGTCCTGGAAATTTTTTATAATGAAAAATAACTTTGCGCCAACAAAAGATTCTTCTGTAAAGTCACTTTCATCATTCCAAACTCTGTAATCGGTTATCTTGGGTTTGGCGTCTTCGTTTAAAATCACCATGTCTTTAAACTTCAAGGTGGTATCCGAAGGGTATTGTTCGAATTTGAAAGTTTCACCGTTTTTCTCAAATATGTATTGATATCTGATAGGCTCAGAAGGTTTCATTTGCATGGGTATACTAGCACCCACACGATAGGGTAGTAAGTCTAAGATGGGTAAGTGGCGGAGTGAATAGAATGCGATTCCCAAAGAGCCTATCGTAGCCAACATGACGACCATTCCCGTGGGCAAGGATTTGAATTTTTTTCTATAAACTAACAAAATAATAATTAATGCCAGTAAAAACAGGTCTTTGCCAAAGGAAGTCCAAGGAGTGAGCTTGATGGCAGCTCCAAAACAACCACAATCTGTAACTTTATTAAAGTAGGCCGAGTAAAAAGTTAAAAAAGTAAAGAATACAATAATCAGAAACAATAACCAAGTGGTTGTTCTGGGCTTATATGCCACTAGTAAGGCTATTCCTAGAACAACTTCTGCAACGCACAAAAAAACAGAAAAATAGAGTGCAAAAGGTATCATGCCAATAAATAGGTCATGGAATCCTGAAAAGTCGGTGGCAAATACTTCGAAGTATTCTTCAAGTTTATATTGTGTACCAACAGGGTCATTCAATTTGATTAACCCAGAGAATATAAATAGTAACCCTACTATGGCTCGGGATACTTGTGCAAGAATTTTCATGCTAATTGTGTTTAGAACTTTAATTTCTTAACCAAGGGGTATTAATTTGTATTTAGGCCATTGGATTTTATAAGGCAGAATACTGCATAATTAATCATGTCCTGATACCCCGCTTTTACACCTTCGCTTACTAACGTTTGACCGTCATTGTCTTCTATTTGTTTTATTCGGAGTAGTTTCATGAGTATGATGTCTGTCATGGAACTTACACGCATTTCTCTCCAAGCTTCACCATAATCATGGTTTTTGTCAAAGAGAAGCTTTTGAACTTGTGAAATTTCCGTAAGATAAAGCTTATTGAAATCCAGCACCCTATTTTCAGAAGGTTCCTGGTTAAGTTCAATTTGTATAAGGGCCATTACGCAGTAATTGATTATACCAACAAATTCCCCCGAAATATTGTCTTCTACTTTTTGTAGACCCTTTTCCTGAATGGTTCTAATACGTTGCGCCTTAATAAATATTTGATCCGTTATGGAAGGAAGTCTTAAAATACGCCAAGATGTTCCGTAGTCTTTATTTTTTTTTGTGAATAGCTCTTGGCAATACTGAATGATTTCCTGATATTCCGCTTCTGTGGATTTCAC
>CAXBLH010000457.1:0-4712 GCA_963976315.1 uncultured Dyadobacter sp. | reverse complement strand
CTGGGCAGCCGAAATGGACTGCTACCCGAGCGGACTTAGTATTTGGTTCTAATGCGGAGTTGAGAGCTGTTGCCGAAGTGTACGGAAGTAGTGATGCTACCGACAAGTTTGTAAAAGACTTTGTGGCTGCATGGACCAAAGTGATGAATCTGGATCGTTTTGATTTAGCCTGATCTTAGCCTCTTGTCCAAAAGTAAGTTTTTTTGAATGAAGTAAGCCGTTGCATCACTTGGACTGCAACGGCTTACTTTTTTTTATAAGTAGGTATTTATAGAGAAAGGCATAGCTTATCAAGCGGTTAAATTTTAATCCAATTGAAGTTATTATTAGTAGTAGGACGTAATGACCTCAGATTAATTCAAAACAAACTTCCGTAAATAGTTGCTAGTGCTGTCTACGGTTGGTAGAACCACGATAGTTTATTTTGGCATCCAAAATGATCGTTTTCCTTTCGGAGTCACGGTCTATAATTTGTTCCATGACCAATTGGGCTGCCGCAACACCCATTTCTTGTAGCGGTTGCTCCACACTTGAAATGGGAGGAAAGACACTGGAAGATAATGCCGTGCCGGAAAAACTACAAATAGATACCGCATCAGGTACGCGAATGTTTTGTTCTAGTAAATAATTCATAGCGCCAATGGCAAGGGTGTCTGTAAATGCAAAAATGCTATCAAACGCAATCTCTTTTTTTAGAAGCTCCATCACCGCCCTTTTTCCATGTTCGAAGGTAGTCCCATCGGTTTGGATCATTAGAGCTGGGTCAAAAATGCCATGCTTAAAAAGAATACGCTGATATCCCATGGCACGTTCGGTAGCATTTCGAACCGTAGCAGGTCCCATTAGATGGGCAATTCTGTTATTTCCATTGCTAATTAAATGTTCCACCATGAGCGAAGCCTGTATGTGGTCGTTTACAATCACCTTAGAAACGTTTAATGACTTTCCTGGAATGCGATCAAAAAAGACGATAGGAGTACCTCTTTCCATAATTTGTTCATAAAGGTGCTCGTTATAAGTTTCATGACATAAATTCAGGATGATGCCGTCCACATTAAATTGTTCAAGCAGTAGCAGGTTTTCTCTTTCATTTTGAGGGTTTTCATCTGATTCCAGAATAATTACTTTGTATCCCGTTTCATTCAAAAACCTTTGTACTCCTTTTAATACACTCGCCGAAAATGGCGTTACCATTTCAGGAACCACAAACCCAATACACTTAGTCTTTCCGTAACGAAGGTTTAGTGCGGTGGTATTGGGCTTATACCCCAACGATTCCGCAGCTTCTAGTACGCGTTTCTTAGTGGCTGCATTGATATTCTTGTCGTGCAACAAGGCTCTTGAAATGGTTGATGTCGACAGAGACAAATATTTGGAAAGGTCTTTTAAGGTAATTGGTTTCATTTACTAATGAGGTTCATAAAAAACGAATAAATACTTCAATTGCTGGGAACGTTCCCAGCAAATTGGGATCGTTCCCAGTCCGGTATTTTGTATTAAAATTACATTATAGCTTATAATCCTTATATGTTCGGTACTTCAATAATCAAAAGATTTCTTCTAAGATGAATATAATTGAGAACCGTTACAAGTCTGAGAATATTATTTCGGGCATATTACACTTTGGGGTTGGGAATTTTCATAGAGCCCATCAGGCGTTCTATACCCATGAATTGCTAAATTTAAACACCCATAATGGCTGGGGAATATGTGGCGTGAGCCTTTTGAAATCAGATGAAAAGATAATTGAGGGGCTTCGATCCCAAAATCTTAAATACTCCTTAACCGTATGCAGTAGAAATGGTAGCACCGAAGTACATACCATAGGTGCGCTGAATGAGCTATTGGTAGGATATGAAACGCCTTTGGCAGTGATCGCCAAAATTGCGTCTACTTCTATAAAAATAATTTCTCTAACCATCACCGAGGGGGGGTATAATATAGATAAGGAGTCAGGTGAATTTATCCTAAGTGATGAAAATGTGAAGCATGACATAGAGCATCCTAGTTCACCCAAAACAGTATTTGGTTTTATAGCGGAGGGTTTAAGAGCGAGGATGCGTTTGGGAAATGGAGGATTAACCATACTTTCTTGTGACAATTTGCAGCATAATGGAAATACCGCTCGAAAGGCCTTTATAACTTTCATCACTGCCCAGGATAAAGCATTGGCCGACTGGGTAAGTACAAATATTAGTTTTCCAAATAGTATGGTGGACCGAATAACTCCTGCAACTACCCCGCATGATATAGCGCGTCTAAATCAAAATAGTGGCTTAAACGATCTCGTTCCTGTATACTGTGAAGATTTTATTCAATGGGTTGTGGAGGATGATTTTATGGCCGGACGGCCTGCTTGGGAACAAGTAGGGGTACAGTTTACCGACGATGTTAGCGATTATGAAAATATGAAATTAAGTCTTTTAAATGCATCACATACCCTATTGTCCTATCCCTCTTTTCTGAAAGGTTATAGAGCAGTAGATGTAGCTATGCAAGACGAAGCTATTAGATGTTTCGTTCAAAACTTTATGGACTTGGATGTAACTCCACATGTTCATACACCACCAGAAACCGACCTTCATGCCTATAAGCAAATATTGTTGGATCGGTTTTCTAATCCAGCGGTTAGTGATCAAATAAGCAGGTTATGTTTTGATGGGATTTCTAAATTTCCGGTTTATATCATGCCAAACTTAGCAAAGATGCTCCATGAGGACCAAGACCTTACGAGAGTTGCATTTTTATTTGCTGTTTACCGACATTATTTAAAATATCAGATGGATGATAAAGGACAGGCATTTGAAGTGGCGGAGCCTTGGCTGATGGAGGCTGACAAAAAGTTAATTGAAAGCGATACGGTTACCGATTTTTTAGGCTTATCCCCTTTTAAAAGTATTGATTTAAAGGCATCTGAGTCATTCGTTAATTTATATTCAACATTGGCCACCGCAATAAAACAAGAGGGAATTAATACGGTCTTACAATCCATTGTAGTCAAATAGGGGATTTCCGGATCACATCATTAACCCTATCACGACTGGTTTTGTAGGTGGGCAAATTTAAAAAAGCAGAAATTAGTGATCTGCTCAAAAACCGTGTTTAGGTAGCATTTTGGACCAAAAGCCGATAGCAATATTAATTAAGTCGTGATAAAGTCAAATTTCTAAATCCTTTTTATTATGAAAATAAAACCAAGTAGCAAGCTGTTGCCATTTATTATCGTAACCTTCATTTATTTTGTCGTTGGGTTTTTGACAACGGTAAATGAACAATTACAGGCACCTTTGAAATATACATTCCTAGCGGATGCAGGAAGCCTGAGAAATACCTTTACCACATTAGTATCCTTTTTCTTTTTCCTAGGCTATTTGTTTAGCGGCAACATGGCGAGTAAATGGGTTAATTCAGTAGGTTATAAAAACACCATCCTTAGAGGTCTTCGATTTATGCTCGGTGGGTTATTTCTTTATTTATGTTCTGCTTTGTTGGGGTATAAATATCCTGAACTGGTTTTTCAAATGGGTGATGCCATCGTGGCCTACGGATTTGTAGTTTTTATTTTTGGATCCTATCTTATGGGTACCTCAGCGGCTGTTATTCAGGTAGTGGTGAATCCGTATGTTGCCTCCTACGATTTGCCAGGAACACAGCCTGTACAGCGGCTTAACATCACCACGGCTGTTAACTCTATTGGAACCACTTCTGCGCCATTCTTTGTCACCGTTGTTATGTTCAGTGGTATATCCATTGAATTTATTGAGATACATCAGTTGTTATGGCCACTGCTAATTTTAATGGTTTGTGTAGCTTCTGTCACTGCCATTACACATCGGTTAGAATTACCTGATATCGCCAATACAAGATTTACCGCTGGTGAAAAACAAGATAGAAGTATCTGGTCATTCCGTCATTTTGCATTAGGTGTACTCGCTATTTTCTGTTACGTGGGTACAGAAGTAGCCATTGGCGCCAATATTAACCTATATGCTTTTGAACTAATGGATTCAGGTCATCCTATCACTTTCTTTGGAAGGAATGATGTGATTTTTGGTGGAGTAGACTATGGTATACATGCTGTTTTGTCTACCTTATATTGGGGAGGATTTCTGGTGGGTCGCTTTATTTCCAGTTTCTTTAGTACCATTTCTGGCCGTACTCAACTGGTAGTGGCGTCGATTCTGGCCACTATCCTCGCCATTACAGCCATGCTTACAGAGAATCTATGGTACCTAGTTGCTATTGGTTTGCTACATTCTACCATGTGGAGCTGCGTATTTTCACTAGCGACCAAAGGACTAAATAAATATACTTCCAGAGCTTCTGGTGTCTTCATTTCCGCTGTATTTGGTGGGGCCGTGTTTACAATCATTCAGGGAGGGCTTGCAGATGCATTGGGCTCTTGGAGATGGACTTGGACGCTCACCGTTATTTGCGAACTGGTCATTCTGTTTTATGCCCTTTTTGGTTCCAGAATCCGCGAACAGGATAGGTTAGACTAATCATCAAAGCGCAAGAAGTGATGGACAATGCTTAATTAAAAATTGGTTCGAGGTGATTGTTAGCGGGTAATCCCCTAAATGGGCGGAAGGTATGATTGGGGATGGGCCTTATGTATATTAGCTATTTGGTTGTTTTAAAGTGCTTTTTAACAAAAGACCTGTCTGATAATGAAGGAGGAACGGCTTGCCGCTCGATTACTTCTTGCGACA
>CAXBLH010000456.1:0-4729 GCA_963976315.1 uncultured Dyadobacter sp. | reverse complement strand
GTGATAAAGTCCTTTACTCTGATTACAAAAGAATCTTCAGTGATTTCAGGTAGATCATAATCTACACCTTCAAAACCAATACTAGCAAAAGGCGAGATGACAACGGCGGTTCCAGCACCAAATGCCGCTTCCATACTACCGTCTTTTAATGCGTCAATGACCTCTTGCACGCTAATACGGCGTTCTTCCACTTCCATTCCCCAATGTTCTGCAATCGCAACAATACTTCTCCGGGTAATACCGTCAAGAGTTGTCTCTGAAACATGTGGTGTTACTAGTTTGCCATTTATTACAAACATAATATTCATCGTTCCAGACTCTTCGATGTAAGCATGCTCACGAGCATCAGTCCAGATTAGTTGGTCATATCCCTCTTCCTGCGCCAATTTAGCTGGATAAAGTGACCCACCATAGTTCCCGGCACATTTAGTACCTCCTACACCCCCTTCGGCAGCACGAATAAAACGTGTCTCGACCTTTACTCTTGGAGGTTTGGCATAATAGGTGCCCACAGGACTTGTGAAAATAATAAAATAATAGCTTTGGGAAGGTCTCACACCTATGTACGCGTCCGTAGCAAACATATATGGCCTAATATATAAGGAGCAACCAGGAGCTGTTGGAACCCAACCTGCATCCAGTTTAATCAATTCGGTGAGGCCAGTCATAAATATTTCTTCCGGAATGGTAGGCATACACATTCTTTCGGCCGATTTGTTAAGTCGTTTCCAGTTGTCGATAGCCCGAAAAAGGAGTACTTCATTGTCTTCATTTTTGTAGGCTTTCATTCCCTCAAAAATTGCTTGACCATAGTGAAGTGCAGCCGTTGCGGGACTTAGCGACAAGTCGCCATAAGGCACAATTTTTGAGTTTTGCCATTGTCCGTCACGGTACTCGACGACGAACATATGGTCTGAGATATTTTTACCAAAAACGAGGTTTTTAAAATCTACCTCATGCAAACGAGATTTACTGGTTTGCTGAATTTCAATTTGCAATGTGTCGGCTGTCATAATGCCTGAAATTTAATTGAATAGTAAAGCCAAACTGCCAATTTATTCCGCCTAATAAAACGCGTTTTGATTGGAAAACTTGGCTTAGATAAAACGTACGGCAAGTTAAATATTAATAATTTAAAATACAGATGTTTAGTACAACAATTATTTTATTGCTTCAAACGTGGTTTCCATATTACCTCTTCCACCTCTAACTCAAACGCCATTATCCGGCATAACATAAAGAGGTAGTCTGATAAGCGATTTAAATAACGGATCACAATAGCTTCCACTTCTTCTTGGGCATTAAGGGCAATCACGGCTCTTTCGGCGCGGCGACAAACCGTTCGAGCAAGGTGTCCAAAAGAAATGGATTCATGGCCGCCAGGAAGTATAAAGGCTCTTAAAGGTGGTACGGTTGCAGTGATAGTGTCCATTGCTTCCTCAAGTAATTTTATATCCTCTTCGATGATATCTGGCAGCAGCTTTTTGGTCTGTTCCGGCTCAGAGGCCAAGTGAGAACCGATCGTGAAGAGCCTATCCTGAATTTCTTTGAGTAGGTCTTTTCGGTCAATATTTACTTTTTGATCACGCAATAATCCGATGTACGAATTTAATTCATCGACTGTCCCATACGATTCAATACGTATATGTGATTTACTTAGCCGGGTTCCCCCGATAAGGGAAGTCATGCCTTTGTCCCCTGTTTTAGTATAAATTTTCATGGTTTTTTAAGTTTGACGTTGAATTCTAAACTTCCTGTAAAAATACAATTTTTGTTGTTCAGACCTGATATCTGCCCAGAATAGTCTCCAGTAATTCTCGTTACTTTGACCTAATAGGTCATTAAAAAAGGATAACAATCTCTAATGTATTAGGTTTTGGAGGTGTTGCGTCCTAATTTTGCGCAAAAATTAGAAAATTTATAAAATAGATATACCAATCTGGTAAGCGATAGATGAAAGCAACAACATTTGGGGTTAAGGTTTGGCGGTGGATGTCAATGGTTTTTTTAGTCGGCTCTTTGTTATGGACTTATTCAGTATTTCCTGAAATGGTGGCGGTCGATTTTGCAAACGACGGTGAAGCTCAGTTGTATGTAGATAAGGCCCATATTTTTTATATTATTGTTGCCATTTTTGTATTAAATAACGTGGTTATTTCAAGGTTAGCCAAGCAAATACCATCTATTGATCCTCATTATTTGCCTATTGCAAGAAGGAAAGAATGGGCACAACATCGTCCTCAACTGAACGAACATGTCATTAACTGGCTGTATTGTTTAGTGGCTTCTATTAATACAATCACTGGCTTTTCTTTGATGGGTATTGCCACCGTTAATAGTGAACAGTATAATTTGAATGTTTTCGATTTCTCCTGGATTTTTTATGTAGGACTAGGGCTTATGTTGCTTCTTTTTGTTTTACCAATCCGTATGTTCTGGACACCTGTTCCGGAAGAAAAAATTTAAATTTTTACAAGTATGGATACCAGTTGGCTGCAAAAGGCAGAAGCAATTAGCATGTCTGACTATCATTATGAGTTGGCAGATGAAAAAATTGCTAAGTACCCACTTTCTGAGCGTGATCAATCTAAATTACTAGTATTTTCCGAAGGACGAATTCATCACCAGCTATTCTCGAATTTAGGCGAACAGATTCCGTCCGCCACTTTATTGGTTTTTAATGATACTAGGGTAATTCCTGCACGTGCACGGTTTGTAAAGCCTACTGGAGCTGTGATTGAGCTATTATTACTTCATCCTGAAAAACCGACACGCATTATAAATGATGCCATGTTGGAGACGCAAACTTGCGTTTGGGGCTGTATGATCGGCAATAAAAAACGTTGGAAGCAACCCGATACACTTTCCGTCCCCCTTACAATTGAGGGGCGTTCTGTGGTAATATCGGCTAGTTACCATGACTATGAGCAGAATCAAGTTCAATTTGAATGGGATTCCGAAGATGTATTTTTGGACATCGTCAAGGCGCTCGGAGAAATTCCCTTACCACCTTATTTACATAGGGAAACGGAGGAGGAGGATAAAATTACCTATCAAACTGTTTATGCCAAACAGGATGGCGCTGTAGCGGCTCCAACCGCAGGGTTGCATTTTACTCAAAATGTTTTTGATAGACTCGCCAAAAAGGACATTACCTTTGAATATGTAACCTTACATGTGGGTGCAGGTACCTTTCAGCCCGTAAAAGTGGATTCGGTTACGGAGCACAAAATGCATTCCGAACAGGTGGTCTATTCTCGTCAATTGGTTACGTCTTTGATTGCCAAATCGGAGCGAATTGTGCCAGTAGGTACCACCTCTTTGCGCTCTTTAGAAAGTTTATTTTGGTATGGTGTTAAACTTTTACAGGAACCCGATGCACCATTTCTCATTGAAAAGCTCTATCCATATCCTTTCTTTGAAAAGGGTGTCCCCACTGTAAAGGAATCGCTTGCCGCCATTTTGGATTATATGGATCGGCACTCATTGGATGAAATTGTGGGTGAAACAGAAATATTTATATTTCCCGGTTATCAATTTCAACTGTGTCAAGGACTAATTACTAATTTTCACCAGCCAGGTTCAACCTTGATTTTGTTGGTTGCAGCGTTGGTGGGACCTGCATGGAGAACCATCTATGATACTGCACTTTCTCAGGATTACCGCTTCTTGAGCTATGGTGATTCTTCTATTTTATGGAGACAAACTGCTAGGTTTATATAAACGATTTGGCCTTTAGACGGTTGTTGAGTGTAAATGGATATTGGCCAAATTGTACAAAAAATAGCTAATACAAGGGGCTTGCTCAAATTTTAGAAAAGCGTCTTACTTTTTCGGAGTATATAAAAATGGAAGAAGCAAGCCAAATTCGACACTAATTTTACGATGGAGAGGTATTTGCTATGGCTGGTACTACCAGGAATCACAATTGGATTGTTGGAAGAATTTAGGATTTTTTTGCAGGTATTTTTTATCCAAAAGACTGGGATGTATACGCTGAAAATGTAACCGTTGAGGCGATCAAAAACTTTTACTATCCACATTTGATGGTAACCAGTGAATAAGAGGATATGAATGGTACTTATATTGTGAAGCACCCAATTATTTTAGTAGCGGTTTTATCGAAATTCGCTGCCCCTTAAAGACCGTGGTATTAAACTGCGTAATTACAGGTTAATAACCTCCTTGAAGTACTATATGCGCGTTTCCCAGTATTACAGCGAATTTGGAATAGTTTTCCAGGATACATACCGATGGAATTTGGGAATTACAATCCTTTGATAAAAAGGGAGATATTATTCCCCTTGACCAGTGTGGGTTCTAAATCCCTGTTTCAAATACCGATGCTGGAAAAGTTTTCAACGACCCTGAAAGTCAGGATTTGATATAACTCGGCCTTTTATTTCAGGCAGTTTGCCCAAAAGTTAACAGATTGTTGTCCGGATCTAGTATAGAAAATTCCATTTGTCCCCAAGGTTTGGTTTGCAAAGGAGCATTTGGATGAATAGCCACATTTTTCTCTAAAAATGAACGATAGAGACCTTTGATATCGTCGGTACGAATATAGACCTGTCCATAGTTGTCTTTCGGATCAAGCGCTTTGAATTCGAAAAAATGGATTTGAATACCATCCATTTGTATCATTAGGTAGCCCTCATAGTCAGCCTCCCCGAATTCCTTAAATCCCAATTGATTCAGGTAGTAATACCGCGTTATAGCCTTGTCACGC
>CAXBLH010000455.1:0-4732 GCA_963976315.1 uncultured Dyadobacter sp. | reverse complement strand
AATATAACCCGTTATCTTCTTAAAACGATCGGAAGAATCGTAATGAAAATTTTGAATAAACTTAGGACTGGCTAAAAGTTCATACTCTTGCGTATTGGACATGATATCAAAAATCAACATTAAGGACGATAACCGTTCCAATGCGCTCATTTCAGGCATTTTTTTGATTAGCGAATTAATTTTTGACCGGGTTTCCCCTTGTAAATTCATGCCTCTTTCCGCCAACTTGAGCACTTTCTTGAATTTATCCATTTCTGGTATATTCATAAAGTCTTCCCCTAAAAAATCATCTGTAAAATGCAAAACCAATGCATCCGCCTGATGATCGGCACGTCGTTCCAAATAAATAGGATCATTCACCCAAACATGCGGTAGCAATGAGCCCATAAAAACCAGATCTTCCTCCCCAAAATAGCCGATATGATCACCGACCATTCTTCTGCCCGTACTTTTAGTCACCAATACAAATTCATAATGGGTATGGTAATGCCAAGGAGCCGGAAAGAAGTCCCCTTTTTCGCGAAAAACTATAAACGATTTGTCAACATCCTGAGGTAAGTGAAACTCAACAGCTTTCATAATTCATAGGTTTAGTTGGTGAATGAAAAATAATAAATTATTTTAATCTCCACTAATTTATGAATGATAGTATCAGAAATCAGGAAAATTGTAGCGGTATTCGAGAATGCTAATAATATGTATAGACAACAATACTTAGGGCCTGTTTTTTTAGGTGGGATTTTTATAAAAAAAATAGAAATTTGCTCAAACACCGTGTTCATGTAGAATCTGAAGGTCGAAATCCGATTGCAGTACTCAAAAAGTCGTGATACAATCAAATCACAATATTGGGTGGTACTGTATCCGAACAGCCTACTAAGATATTATTTATTAAATTTCAGTTTTGTTGGACTAGTAGATAAATATATCTTCAGGAACTCCCTTAGCAGGACAATTTACATTGCACCTTTGCATTTTTAAACTTATAACTTTGAAAAGAATAGAATACCTACCTTAAAGTAGTCGTACAAAATCATGGATAACAAAATATATTATTGTCACCTCTAAAATCCATCACTTTTAACGCTAGAATGTATACGAAAAATATATGTAGACGATTTACGATCATCTACATATAAAAATGGTACATTAAAATAGTTGTCTCAACTGTAAACGTAAAGCAAAAAACTTTTCAAGCACCATTATTGTTAACGCATAGTTTTATACGTAGAACAGAATAGTCTGTTTTGCGAACGAACCATATCCGAATTTTAAGCACTGCTCTCCACGATGGACTTTGAATAGTTTTTCATGTGAGAAAAGTGGCACCATCAAACCCTTTAAAACCCAATTACGAAACGATCAGGATTTAATTAAATACCTCATTTCTAATATTCCATACATTTCCAATGAAACAAAGAGTATCACCCTATTATTTCAAAATACAAACAGCATAAGTAAACGTTTCAGTGACGACTTTTAGATCGACCATCAGTTAGCAACCACCGTATAGATAACAGGAATGATGTTATCAGAGGCTAATGTTTTATTGGTAAAAGCTCCATTAGCTCCTATAAGATAAGTTACATCAAAGGTATTGGAAGGGGCATTGCCATTCCAAGAGCTATTCGTTGCTGTGACTACATCAATCGAGGCACCACTTGCAGCGGTGGGTATAGCTGTTCCAGAGGTATAAGATAATCCGGTGGTATTGCCAGCATTGCCAGTTCCAATAACAGTAGTAAGTTTAACATCATTTGGACTCAAACTGGATCCACCCGAAACCACTCCAGCAATTGCACTGACTGTATAGGGTCTATTACTAGTTACTGTCAAGTGATTAGCTACTGTTGAGGTTATACCATCAGAATACTTAGTGGCATCATCAAAGTCTACTGTAATTTCGGCACCAGAAATGGTCATCGAAAGTACACTCGAAAGTGTAATATTTAAATTCGCGGTTTGGCTTGTTTGTGCAAATACAGTTACACTTACGGCCATAGCAAAAGCAATCGATAATAGTGATTTTTTGTACATAGTTAACATCATTTTTGAATAGAGTAAAGTGGGTCTATTTTGATTTCGTTCCGTAGGTAAATATAAGAAATTTGACGCAACTTTATTAAAAAAATGGTAACTATTTGATATTATTTATACAATTAATTTAGTTTTTTCGTACAACAATTTATAAAATAAAACTATTTCTATATACTAAATAGAATTAGTTTTATCCAATATCATGGTTTACCACTAGTATATATACGTAAAAAGATAAATTACAGATTTACAACTATATACCACTATAAATTGCCCCTAGCAGTATGATTATGGTTGTATGCATCATCGTTATCTAAGATAGTTTAAGTGGTTATTCCAAGAATTTCTAAAATTAAATCAAATCACTGAGAGGGCTAAAATTAAACTGAGCGTATTTTACCATTTTTTTTAGAAAGGAAGTCTGCTATTTGCTATCCTTTATCTAAAAAAACATACCTTTTGGACCACAGCTTCTGCCTATTTTTTTGGGAGGGAATTGGGCAGCTGAGCATCAAATGTTTATCACCGCCATCATTCGTGATACTAAGAATTAACTATATGAAATACCCTTATCTTTTAAGAAAGATATTTGGAGAGACGAATTTTTTGGATTCCACCTTTCTGTTTTTTACAAAAAGCTGAATATCCACCGTCGTTGGGGTATCAGGGTGTACTTGAACTAAATCATTCACTATTTCTGGCACCACTTCTTTGGATAAACTTGTGGCATCAACAGATACAGCATAACTACCGTTTGGCAGATTTAAGACATATTGCCCATCCGGGTTTGTTTTGGTTTTGTATGATACCTTGTTTTTATCAATTGCTGTAATTGTAATTCCTTGCAAGTTTTGAACAATATCATAACTAAACTCAGCAAAATTATAGCTCAATATCCCCTTTAAAGTACCTGATTGCCCTAGAGCAATATTTAACCTTTGATTCTTCTGATCTAATTGTATGTATTGTTCTGGTGCGAACCAACCATTTTTACTATTAATAGTTATACGATATTTTCCATAAGGCAACTTTTTGTATTTTGACAAACCATTATTGTCGGTGGTCATAGCCACGGAATTAACATAATATAAATGACCAACTGCTTCACTATCACCTATATCAAAAACACCATTTTGATTCAAATCTTTGAAAAGAAACACTTCTAGATTTGCACTCTTTTGTCCCAATTTAGGGGTGGTCAGTTTCCATGTTAGACCTGTTTCAACAAAACTATAGGTAATTCCCAGAAATTGGTTCCGGTTATAGGCTATGTACAAATTAGTACGGGGTGTCATATCAAAATCTGACCGACCATTCAAAAATAAACTTGTTCCATATCGGCTATTACTTATGAAGGTAATTCCAGAGTGTACATGCAATTTATTTCGAAAAAAATCATGTTGAATGGATGGGGTAACATTGATCATTTTTAAAGGTCCAGAATCATCCCAATTATTATTTGCAACATCACTTAAATAAATAGAGCCCAGTTGTAAGGTCGAACTCAAATTAAAAGACCCCAACTTCAAGTTTAGGTTGGATCTTAAATGAAATTGTTTTTGAGGATTTAAGGAACTTGTGAAAAGTCCAAGTTCTGAATTGATGGAAACATATTGTTTATTGGAAATCAAATAGTTAATTCCATTATTAATATTCCATGAATCCATTGAGAGCACCTTGTTAGGTAAATCAATAAACTTATAGGAGTTATTAGTTTCAAAAATATGCTTTGGCGTAAAAGAAAGAAATAAATGCTTGAATGGCGTACCAGAAACTCCAATTTCCGTACGAGTCGAACTATAAACCGGCAAAAAGGTTTGAAAAGCAGCCATCGTTTTGGGGGCATACAGATTATACTCAAAACTCGCCCATAAATTTGCTGATCCGGTCAACCAAGTGATTCTTTCGGCCAAGGAAATAGCACCCTTTCTTTGGCCAGGATAATAAGCTGAACTATAATAGTTTTGACTACTAATTAAAAACTTATTGATAGTACCACTAATATTGAGATTACCTGCAAAACTGGGCTTCCCTTTCTCATTACGGTCGTAACTCTTTGAATAACCAGTATTTATGGCGCCAATTATCCGAAACTGTTTAAAATTGTTAATCGATAAGCTATTACCTACCAAAGCACTTCTTGAATTCAACAGAGGATTTTCAGAATAAACCGCAAAACTTGCCAATTCCCAATCTTTATCAGTATGTGTAAAAGCCCCCCATCCAGAACGACTCATGGGAAACAAATAGTTTTTATTATTACCTAGTAAATTCGTGTTTCCATCTAAAACTCCTATCTCGTAGGTATTATTTGAAGATGTATCTGTGACAGACGCAATTACACCACGCCCATTGAGCATCAATTCCATGTTTCGGTTGATATTGCCAAAAGTCAACCCCAGCTGTTCATTTCGATAAGAGATATAGGTATTTCGGAGCATAGTGGGGGAATATTCCCCCTTCCAAGTGGTCATATCTACGCTGTAACCTAGGTTACCTTTCGGAAGTCCCAAAGCTCCTCTACCTCTCAGCGAATAAGATTGGTTCCAATTAAATAAATTTTGAGAGCTGAAAGTTAAGGTGTTCAAATTATGAATCGAATTATTAGACTCATCGCTATATTTACGGTCATTCTGAGTACTTTGTACCCTGATATTTGACATTCCAAAAACATCTCCATTATCATACAATCCCG
>CAXBLH010000454.1:0-4755 GCA_963976315.1 uncultured Dyadobacter sp. | reverse complement strand
CATCGACGGTGGATCTCAGGATGCTACTTTAAAAGTCGCTGAAAAATACTCGAATTTAATAACCAAAGTGATCTCAGAACCTGATAATGGTTTATACGATGCGATGAACAAAGGGTTACGTTTGGCGACGGGAAAGTACATTTGGTTTTTAAATGCTGGTGATGAGATTCATGATAAAAACGTACTTTTTAAGCTACTTAGCGAACTCCATAATAATGCAGACATCTATTATAGCGATGCGATGTTCGTCAATAACGACGGCAGTGAAGTAGGGCTAAGGAGTAAGGTTACGCCGCATATCTTGCCAACAGACTTAAAGTGGCAGGACTTTTCATTAGGCATGAAAGTATGCCACCAAGCCTTTATTGTTAAAAAAGAAATCGCTCCAAAGTATTGGATTGAAAACTTAAGTGCCGATGTTGACTGGGAGATTAATTGTTTGAAAAACGCAAATTCTATCCAATTTTTAACGGCCCCCCTCTGCAGGTATTTGGTAGGAGGACTTTCTATTCAAAATCATAGAAAATCACTTATGGATCGGTACGCTGTATTAAAAAAACACTTTGGATTTACACCAAACCTATTTAATCACATGTTGATCGTTTTGCGGTCGATGCTGTTCAAATTAAAAAAGTAATGCATTTAGAACACATAACCTAAATGCATTACATATTTACTACTGCCACGGATACCACCATGAAATCCATGTTTTCCCATCCTTAGCACTTACCATATCGTAATTAAGGGGTGAAGTTTGAATGAGGTAAAAACCATTGGTTTCAGCAGCCATTGTAGAAAGCTGACTATTTACTGCTGCATTAGTACCAAAGGTACCTAATACAGAAAAGGTAATTCGACCATCAGTACGGAAAGTCGGCACTACTGCTGGCCCCATGATGGCATCGCCATCATACGCTGCAAAGGCATCATACAAGGTACTACCAGAAGTATTAAATGCTGGAAAAAATAGTATGTATAAATAGTTTGGAATATCCTGCACTTTATAAAAATCTTCCTGTCCTTGCACCGTAACACCAGTAAGTGATATCCAGTAAGAACCTTTGTCTGCGGCATAATTCCACCAATTTCGAGCTGCCTGTAAATTCACATTCATTGGCTTAGCGGCTTGATTTACGACTACATTGTTTCCATTGACCTTAAATCCAAGCTCTACTTTTGTAGCATCCCAAACAATATCCGAAAACCCATTAATGGTTTGGGATCCATTGGTAAAAGGAGAAATGAAGGATACTCCAGTGGAGGAGTAGTAATATCCCGTTGTAAAACTTTTTGGAGTAGAACCTTCTAACCAATTAAAAATAATATTTCTCGATGATTGATCCACAATTATTTCGTAGACCACCCCACCAACAGTAATTCTCTTAAAATAGGTAGGATACTTACTGATATTAGCAAACAAAAAGCTCTTAGCCAAATCACCTCTTGCATAAGCAACGGATTCATTCTGAGTCGCCTTTACTAATACCATTCTGGTATTATTTTTGGTACCTATTAGCACCATATTTTCTGAATTATCAGATTCGGCCTGAAACGAAAATTCATAGTCGGAGACCAAGCCTTCTCCCGCATTTCCACCGTTAACATTTGGATGGGGATCAGCCAATAAATGCAAATACGAATAGGTATCAAATAATAATGACGGTGTTTGCAAGGCCTTTAGGCGATAGCTACTTTCCTTCGCCGTTGAAGCTGCTACAAGACTAAAATCAGAATACATCGTGACCCGGTTCTTGTCATTAAAGTTCATATAAAAACTATAAACGCCACCGGCACCCGGATAAACCACTGCCTTCCAGCCGTAGGGAGCGGCCAATAATTGCTGTTGGTAGCCGTCCAATGCCGCATTAATTCGCTCGTCTGCGGTTTGTTCAAAAACACTTTCTTCTTGGGTACAGGATGCTACTCCAAGCAATAGTAGCACAATCCAGAATATATTTTTCATATCAAATTAAAGTAATGGTGTAAGAGCAGTCCTCGTCTTTTTCTGTAACTCGTAAAAATCAATACCCCACGCCGTTTTAAAATAACTTACTACCAAAGCTTCTTTTCTTCTCAGCTTGGCTTGTGCGTCGGCTTTGCTGGTTCCATTTTCACTAAAACCATCCGGAATTGAATTAATGATATTCTCCCAACCACTCTTTCCTTCTGTGAGCATCATGGCAATGGTTTCAACAAAATCATCATCAAATCCTGAGCCCGCATAGGCGGTTATAAATCCATCTCGACGTGCATCTGCATTGCTTACGTTTATCCAGTTTTCACCAAAAAATAACCCTTTACAAATTGTTTTGAACTCCACCGGATACAGGATATTTTGATGTAAAATATGCCCAAACTCATGTTGCAGTGTATGAACCAATTCTTTTACATTGGACGAGTCACGTGCTGCGACATATTCTGGTGTTCCTTTGGTTAAAAAATTATTAACATTAAAAACCACTATTTTTCGCCCTCCTTCTGCCTGTCCTAATACCACAGCCCCATTGGACAAAAATTGATAACTTCCTGAAAGCACAAAAAATTTGGGAGAGTACTTATTAAAAAAAGGCAGTCCGGCTTGTTGCACATAGGGCTGAATCCAAGCGCTTCGCACCACTTTTGACAAGGGGATAATTTTACTTTCATCGGGAGGAACCAAGGTTTTGGACACATCGCTAAATTCGAATTGATCCCAACGATATTTAACGGTAATGTTATAAGGCGTTGTGAGGCTGTCAGAAATCCACTTATCAATGACGGTAGGTACCACCTCGTCGCCACCTAGCCCCGATATTTTCTCAATATCACCCAGTTTTTCTTCCTTACACGCTCCAAGTGAAAAGAGAATAATTGGCACCAAAAATTGATATATATATTTGATTTTCATATTAAATAACATTTCGAACAAATGATTATTAACTAATTTTATCTCGCATTCAGCGGAAGACCCGACTGTACTACCGACTGCGGTAATTGCAGTTGCCTGCGGGGGTCGTTTACATCTATCGCTATTACATTCCCCTGAGCGGTAGTATGCTCCACAGGAATTCCGTAACGCAATATATCAAACCATCGCATTCCCTCTTGTACAAATTCCACTCTTCGCAGATCGACAATCGAATAGAAAATTCCAGCCAAATTATTTTGGGAAGTGTTGCTTAATCCATAATAGCTCCGAATTTTGGCCGTGGTCACAGTATGGCTTGCGGCACTATAATTCCTGAGCCTTTTACTTAAATAAAGATTTATATCTGCCAAGGCTGCGGCACTATTGTTCAAAAATAAATTTGCCTCCGCACGATTGAACAAAACCTCCTCCGCTGTGAATAATGGAACCATTACATACACGTCACCAATTTCTGCATTCACCGATTGTTTTACGAAATACTCCGATAATTTAGGAATCAATAAATTACCATCACCTTGAGTATAGAGCGGAAACGCCCAGGCAGCACCCGTCCCCGTAAGCCCACTAATATCTGAAATCTCATTCCATTTGGCATTCGTTAAGCCATAACGGTATCTGGCTACATACCGACCATAAATAGAATTGGTTTCTACTAATAATAGATTTGCATTCTCACTGGCCCGAGCATATCGCTTGTAGAGTGCATCTGGCGAGAGTGGCAAATAATCGGTATTCCAAGGTCTTAAATTTGCACCCAAATCTCCTGAAGGAAAAACGGCATTTGCGTACTGTAAAGATCTTGCATACTCTTGTTTGGCCAAGTAAAACCGGCAGGCAAATGCATTGGCAGCAGCTAGGTTAAAATGGTATTTTGGAACTGAATATATATAATCTTTAATAAGGGGTAATCCTTGTGTAATATCCTTCTCGATCATATCGTATACATAGGCCACCGTTTTTCGGTCGTATTGTTTTATGACTACTTCTTCTGGTTCTGTAACATAGGGAATCCCCAAATCAGTGGCAGCCGTTGCTGGATCATAAAACTTGGAATAGAAGCTCACGAGCATAAAATGCGCATAAGCACGTGCCAAAAGTGCTTCTCCTTTTTGGGCATTATACAGGCTGGGATCTGCAGCTTCCTTACACACTTTTAAGGCAAGGTTCGCAGCAGCAATGGCGCGATAGGCCTTTGCCCAATACATATCCGGTGAATCTTCCTTGTCAACAGGAGCATCTACCACTTCAAAAAGGTAGGAACCTTTATTTACACGGTCGTCCACACCCACGCCCTTATCAGAGGCGTTGTCGCTCATAGCTTCACTAAACCCTACATAACTTCCCTGCGGATAGGCTGTTACCAATAATTGAGAAACCTCCTCAGGAGAATTCAAACTAGCTCGAGTACTATCTGGCTCTGTTGATAAAAAATCATTACATCCATAAAGAGATAGTATCGAAACTGATAAGCTAATTTTTAATATATTTTTATACGCCTTCATCGGTAAAATCTTTTTAAAGTGTGAATTTAAGTGCCACAGTAAATTGCTTTTGAATTGGCTGAGCCACACCTCCCGTATTGAAAAATTCAGGATCTTGTCCTTTTAATTTTTTATCAGCATATATTAACCAGGGATTAATGGCTGAAACTTGAATAGAAGCACTGCTAAAACCTAGTCGTTGAATGGTTTCCAATGGGAATTTATACGCCAGTGACACTGATTTTAGTCTTACGAAATCACCCCTGGCTACTCTTTGGCTGGAATAATTATACGTAGTATAAGGATAAGTACCCGCCAAAAATTGATTTTGAAGTAAACTACTGATAGAAGGCATATTAGTTAGCA
>CAXBLH010000453.1:0-4773 GCA_963976315.1 uncultured Dyadobacter sp. | reverse complement strand
TCCGCGAAGGAAAAGCCACTTCCTTTGAAGGAGGACAGCGTGAACCTTGTATCATGCGTTGGCCGGGGGTAGTTCCAGCAGGGAGAGTAAGCAACAAGCTTTTATCAACCATTGATATCTTGCCTACTATTGCTAGTCTCATTGGAGCAAAACTACCAGAGAAAAAAATTGATGGCGTTAACTTCGCCGACTTATTAAAAGGCGATGATAGCAAAACTCCCCGGGAGACCATGCTTTACTATTATCGTAAAAACAGCTTAGAAGCCGTAAGAAAGCACGATTGGAAACTGGTATTCGCTCACCCAGGCAGAACCTATGAAGGACATGTACCAGGAATTGATGGAAAACCAGGCTCTGCAACTGAAAACCATGAATACCCACAAGCCCTATACGACTTGTCGCATGATCCTGGGGAGCGTTATGACGTGCAATCATTGCACCCGGAAATCATGAAAGAATTACAGAAAATTGCCGAAGAAGCTCGTAAGGATTTAGGAGATGACCTACAAAATATAGAAGGTACTGGCAAAAGACCTGCTGGTAGAGTAGATTCTTAACATTCAAGATTTTAATGGGACTGTCTAAAAGATATTTGTCACATGGGTTGATCGAAATGCTTTATTTGTAAAGCACCTACTTTTTCGATTGGCGCCAGGTGGCTACTAAATTTCTTTTTGACAGTCTCTTTTTTTTGACATTACCCACAGAATTTATTCCTAACGCCTTTTGAAAACAGATCCTATGAAAATTCTTGGCAAGTTCAGTTTACTTTGCTTGGTTTTATTTATTTATACCAACACTTTTGGCCAATCCAAGCCAAACATCATATTTATCCTTGCCGATGACCTTGGATATGGAGACGTTGGTTTTAATGGCCAAAAACTGATTAAAACGCCCCATATTGACCTTCTGGCCAAACAAGGAATGATCTTCACCCAGTTTTATGCGGGAACAACTGTTTGCGCACCGTCACGGTCGGCGTTGTTAACGGGCCAACATACGGGCCATACGTATATCAGAGGAAACAAAAGAACCCTACCCGAAGGACAAGAACCCATAGCGGATTCGGTGCTTACCGTGGCAGAAGTACTCCAAAAAGCAGGTCATAATACAGGTGCTTTTGGAAAATGGGGACTAGGACAAGTCGGTTCTGAAGGAGATCCGAATAAGCAAGGTTTTGATCAATTCTATGGATACAATTGTCAAAGCTTGGCACATAGGTATTACCCCAATCACCTGTGGGAGAACGACCGAAAAGTAGTATTAGAGGCTAATCAAAATCTGTTAAAAACCGCAGTATATTCTCCCGACTTGATTCAAGCAAAAGCGTTGGAATTCATGGATCAACAGGATACGAAAAAGCCATTTTTCTTATTTTTACCCTATACGCTCCCACACGCCGAACTCATAGTCCCTGATGATGAAATTTTTCAGTATTACCGAAACAAGTTTCAAGAAACCCCACACCAAGGTGACGACTATGGTCGTAATGCAAAAGAAACTGGCTATACCTCACAGCAGTACCCCCATGCTACCTTTGCAGCAATGGTGGCGCGGCTAGACCGGTACGTGGGCGAAGTCATGCAAAAGCTCAAGGAAAAAGGTATGGATCAAAATACGTTGGTCATCTTTACCAGTGACAATGGCCCACACATTGAAGGAGGGGCTGATCCTCAGTTTTTCAATAGTGGAGGTGGTCTTCGAGGTGTAAAACGGGATTTATATGAAGGTGGAGTACGAGAGCCTTTCGTAGCCCGGTGGCCGGGAACCATCAAGCCTAACTCCAAAAATGACTATATAGGCGCATTTTGGGATATCATGCCCACCTTTGCTGAACTAGGGAAAACAGAAGTTGGCAAAACCATTGACGGAATTTCATTTACAGATGCGCTTTTGGGCAAGAAAACCCAGCGGAAACACGATTTCCTATACTGGGAATTTCATGAAGGAGGAGGAAAACAGGCTATCCGCCAGGGCAACTGGAAGGCGATTCGATTAAAAGCTGCCGATAAAACCCATTCAAAAATGGAACTATACGATTTGTCCAAAGACCTTGCGGAGAAAAAAAATATAGCGGATCACCATCCCGATTTGGTCAAAAAATATGGACAGCTCATGGATCAATCGCATATTGAATCGGCTATTTTTCCTTTAATCAAATAACCACAAATATTTTATCAGGTTATATACCCATAAATTTTAGTTATGAAAATAAACAAGACACTTTTTTGGATACCGATTTTATCGGTAGTCTCCGTCCATACCATCACGATGGCTCAAAATACTAAACCCAAAGTGATTGTATTTATGGTAGATGATATGGGCTGGCAGGACACGTCGGTACCATTTTGGAGCAAAGCAACTGATTTGAACAAACGGTACCATACCCCCAATATGGAAAGAATGGCCAATGAAGGAATGAAATTTACCAATGCTTATGCCATGCCCATTTGCACCCCTACACGGGTGAGTTTAATGACTGGTGTAAATGCCGCTAAAACACGAGTAACCCAATGGACAAACCCCAACAAAGACACCAACACCGATGCCAAAGACAGTACCATGTTGTCTGTGGACTGGAATATAAATGGATTTAGTCCAGTACCTAACATTCCAAAGACCTATTACGCTACGGCGCTACCGGCCGTACTTCAGGAAAACGGCTATTTTACGGTACATAGTGGCAAAGCACATTTTGGGTCCGCAGGCACTCCGGGTGCAGATCCTAAGCAATTAGGGTTTGATGTTAATATAGCTGGAAGTGAAATTGGTCATCCTGCCAGTTATTTAGGAGAAAAAAATTATGACAACCCCAATAAAGCGGGCCAATCCAACCGAAATGCTGTACCAGGACTTGAGAAATACCACGGTACCAACGTGTTTTTGAGCGATGCCATCACTACTGAAGCGTTGGCTGCATTACAAAAGCCAATAGATAACAAACAACCCTTCTTTTTGTATTTATCGCATTATGCAGTGCATACTCCAATTAATACCGACCAGCGCTTTTTGGATAAATATCTAAAAATGGGACTAAACCCTATTGAAGCCAGCTATGCTACCTTGGTGGAAGGTATGGACAAAAGCTTAGGAGACGTGCTGGATTTTCTGGCTAAAAATAATTTGGATGAAAATACGGTTCTTATTTTTATGTCTGACAACGGTGGACTTAGTCTAACTCCTCCACGAGGTGGTGAAGAATGGACACATAACCTGCCTTTAAAAGGAGGCAAAGGATCTGTTCATGAAGGCGGAATTCGGGAACCTATGATCGTGCGATGGCCTGGGAAAGTAAAAGCCAAAACGATTGCGGAACAATATGTTATTATTGATGATTTCATGCCAACCATTTTAGAAATTGCGGGCATCCAAAATCCAAAATTGGTTCAAAAAATGGACGGAAAAAGCTTTCTTCCTTTATTAAATAACCCAAAACTTACGGACAAAAACAGAGCACTACTTTGGCATCATCCAAACCGTTGGACTAATAAAGATACCCTCAATATTAACTGGGCCAGCGCTTTTAGAAAAGGAGACTGGAAGGTAGTATATGATTACCGAAAGGAAAAGCTCGCACTTTATAACCTTAAAAAGGATATAGGGGAAACGACAGACTTAGCTGCTAGGAACCCCAAGAAGTTAAAGGAAATGGCTATGCTATTTACTCAGCAATTAAAAGCATGCAATGCGCAAATGCCGAAGTTTGCCTCTAACGGAAAGGTCGTTCCCTGGCCGGATGAGTTGTAGGCAAATAACCCTATTAACAACAAAATCCCCGTACAAAATAGATCGTAATCTATTGTACGGGGATTTTTAGTATAAGTTCTCTTTATTTCGTTTTGATAACCTTTCGGAACGCTTTTTGTGTGCCAGTCTCAATTTCTATCACATAAGATCCCACTGGCAACTGATTTAGTTCAACACGCTGTTGCTTTAAATTTCCATTTGCAGCAAATTTTTCTTGTTTGAAAAGACGTCCTGTACTTGCATCAAACATTTTAATATGAACCGCTTCTTGAGTATAGCCGCCCAAATCAATGGTCATATAATCACTCGTTGGATTCGGGAAGATCTTCACGGACCGTTGCAAGTCAAAAACAGCCTCTGGCTGTACTTCCGGCTGCATAGCTAATGCTAGTGGTAAGGTAGCCTCTTCCGCTGCAATTCTGGCGTTATTACCATTTTCTGCCTTCATCACAAACATAGGGGTTTCGGTAGCAGTAACTGTTACGCCACCATCTACAATTGGAACTGTTTCCACCTGCATATCATCACTTCCAGGGGTAGGCCGGTAGATGGTTGCAGTACCGCTTCCACCTAAATTAAGAGTATAGCTTACCGTACGGCCCACCTCGTCTGGTACTGTTAGTGCATACATCGTTTTCCCTTCATGCTCATAGCGGTCTACGATAGGATCTAGGCCAGAAGTAGACTGAAATCGATATGCTCCAAAAACTTTGTCCACTTGGTACAAATAATCCGCAGCAGCCCTTCTAGTTTGATTACCATTTAACAAGCCCGATGATCCGAAAATGCCACCGCCATCATTGTCGTCATACATTTGATAGAAAAACACTTTCTCAATTCCTTTTCTAGCCGAAAACAAAGACGTTCTCAAAATCCAATCTGCCTGAGTAACCATTGCCGATTTATTTCCAATTGGAATAGCCTTAATAGGGCTAGTAGGACTTATATCAAAACCAGTTTCGGTTATCCAAACAGGCATATCATAGCAAATATCATGCGCCACTTTTCTGAACTCCTCCAAAATCA
>CAXBLH010000452.1:0-4800 GCA_963976315.1 uncultured Dyadobacter sp. | reverse complement strand
AATATTGCTGCCACCACGCTTAAATTTTCCTCAGAAGAGCTAGAAATTCTAGATAAAGCGAGTGCCTTAAAAACGGAATATCCTACTTGGATGTTCGCTAGGCAAGGTCGAGACCGGCTTCCTGAATAGACATCTGGCGCAGTATTCGTTAAATTACTGCGGGTTTTGAGTAAATCCGAATTTGCACTTTTCTCAAAATATTTTTTTTAATTAACCCTATCACCACTGTTTTGTGAGGGGAGCTTTTTATAAAAAGACAGAGATTATTGATCCGCTTGAACATCGTCATCATGTAACATTTGATGGCCGAAAGTCGATAGCAATACTAAAAAAATCGTGATGAAGTCCAATAGCAATCCCCCTTCAGTGTAGGACAGCCAGTCCGTATTGAGGGGGGATTGCTATATAGGATATTATTTAAACCACATTAAAAACTGCTACCTTTGCGCCATGACAACAATCGCAGAAAATAGCAGACAAAAATATATATCCTCACTGGGTATCACGAAGCTCAATACCATGCAAGAGGAGGCTTTGGAAGCAATTGACAACCATCCAGAAGTGTTGTTGCTTTCTCCAACGGGATCGGGAAAAACCATCGCTTTTTTGCTTCCAATCGTTGATAAATTTATTAAGGAAGTCGCTGACGTTCAGTGTATGATTGTGGTGCCCACTCGTGAACTTGCTTTGCAAATTGAGCAAGTTTGGCGTAAGATGAGTACAGGTTACAAAGTGACCTGCTGCTATGGTGGTCATGATATGCAAACTGAGATACGTAGCTTATCGGAAGCTCCGGCTTTGCTAATTGGTACGCCTGGTAGGGTTTTGGATCATATTCATAGAAATACATTTTCAACCAGAAGTGTGCTGACGCTCATTTTGGACGAGTTTGATAAGTCGCTCGAAATGGGGTTTCAGGAAGAAATGGATGAGATCGTACGGAATTTGCGTAATGCTAAGTCTAAAATATTAGTTTCTGCGACTGCGGGCACAAAGGTTCCTGGTTTTGTGAAGTTTAAGAATCCAGTGGAAATAGATTTTATTTCTGATAAAAAGCAGCCCGATGGTCTTACAATCCGACAAGTAATAGCTGAACCAAATCGGAAAATAGAAAGTTTGGTGAAGCTTCTTAGCTTTTTAGGGGCGGAATCTACGATGATATTTTGTAATCAACGGGATACGGTTGAAATGATAAGTCAAAATTTAGCAAGTAACGGTATTGATTCGGTCTTTTTTCATGGAAAGCTGGAACAAGACGATCGAGAAAGGGCTTTAATCAGGTTCAGGAACAAATCTGTTATGTATCTGGTGGCTACCGATTTGGCGGCACGTGGCTTGGATATTCCTGAAATGAAACATGTTATTCATTTTGAAACACCCAACAAAGCGGACGAATTTACCCATAGAAACGGCAGAACCGCCAGAATGCTTTCAGAAGGTACGGCTTATGTACTTATTGAAAAGGGTGAAAATCTTCCTACTTACATCAATAGAGCTCCTAAGGCACTAGATTTGCCCAATAAAATTTCCAAACCTAAGCCAGCTGCTTGGATGACTGTCTATATCAGCGGTGGGAAAAAGAATAAATTGACCAAAATGGACATCGTAGGTTTTTTAATACAAAAAGGAAAACTTGATAAAACAGACTTGGGCTTAATAGAAGTAAAAGATACGGCATCTTTTGTGGCCATTAATAGTGCCAAGGTAAATGAAATGCTCGGGTATATTCGGGATGAAAAAATGAAAGGAAAGAAATTTAAAATTGAAGTAGCCCGCTAAAAGAGAGACTTGAATAAATGGTTAACAGCAATTTAAGGAGCCGTTTTATCATCACCAGATAGGTGCTGTTGGGAATAGCAACTCCTTCAACTAGTTTATTTGGTGACTAAATAGTCACTTACTATTTGACCCATGGTACAGTTCTCCTAAGCGTGTCAAATCACAAAATAAAATTCCCCCGTTGAATCCATTGTCTAAGTACAGAGGAGTTCAACTGAGGAGTTTTTAAGGGAAATCACAAAAATTACGAGTTTGTGAAATTTGAAAAGTACCTTTTTGAATGAAACTGAATAGTATTATCAGTTTCCTAGGGTGAATATCCCATACTGGTTTAAACACATTAGGTTTATAGGTTAAAACCTAATCTGCGGCATCTACAATACTCTCTGCAATCTGTAAACCACCATTTAATAGTGATATCACCGAACTTACCCCAGCTATGACAATGCTGGTGGTTGGTTCTGGGTCAAACTTGGCGATGTCAGAACAAATACCAGACAAATAACTACAAGTTCGAGCCGTTTCATCAATAATGGTTAGTGTTCGCATAGTGCTGGCTTCCGTTTCTGAGAGTTCATAAAAGTGAAATGCAACTGGGGCAATAGATGTCATGTTTACAACGATATCAACGCCTGCTCCGACTTCTGCAATAGCGGATTTGGTTGCTTCTGTTTTTGTGAGTTTGGGTGCCAATCCAAAAATAACGGTAGAAAGGCCTCCGATAGCTGTAATGGCTGTTGATAAAGTGGAAACAGCTGAATTTTCGATAGGGCAGGGTTTGGCGAAAAAACTAGCGGCAGTATATCCAACAGACTGCACGGTAGATGAAATAGACTTTGCCTCACTCACAAAAGGAACCCAAGGGATTTGTGCAACATCTTCTATCAGTACGAAAACCCCATATAATGCAGCGGCCGTTCCCGATAAAATATGAGCAGTTTCAAAAATTACTTTTTTTGCGCTATTCGATAAATTAAACCTACTGTAAAATTCCTTTGAATAATCTGGAGAAGTAGTGGGGTTAGCTCCTAAGGTATTCTCAAGGGATTGATAGTTATTTGCATTTATGATTTGGGTACTAAATCCATCCTCCGATGTAAAGGGAGCTTTGTCATTTTGGAGTTTATAAATCATTGTGGCTGGCACAGCACCCACCAAACAGATAATATCCAATAATGAAAATTTGAATCCAAAGCCAAAAATTTCTTCTAACAGATTGGATAAAACTGGGATCCAGATAGGGGCTGAAAGATACTGAATAACGCTATCAAAAACAGCTGCAATTAAGTCTATAACTGCATCTATCACCACTGCCACACTGTCTAAAATCAAGTCGGCAATAATGGCGCTACTCACTTTGATGATGTCCAGCAAGGACATTGTTTTGTATTGATCATTGTCAAATAATTGTGACTGAAATGCTTGGGTAGCGTCTTTTATAGCCTGTTCTTCTTTGGCTAAGGCCTCTTTTAAAGCTTCTATACACTGTTTAATTAGGTCTTCCAGGCTGTTACTAGTACTTATGTTTTCGGGATTGGTAGCATTGGATATATTGTTGGTAAGATGGTCTTGAAGGTAGGTATTGGGTGTAGTATATACGCCAGTATAGTCTGTCTGACTTTGTGCATAGCTCATCGGTTGGTCAGCATACGTCTGATTGGCGGCAGAGGGCTGCATACCTGCCCAAGAATTGATGGTATCTTTGAGCGTTAATATTTCGTTATTTACCTCATCCTTTACCCCTTCCAATTTATCAGCACCGTAGTTCAGATATAGCATTAAAATACTCTGCATTACATCTTTGGTACGAGTGATGTCGTCCCAAGAGAATAAAAATTTCAAAAACTGGACTAAATCTTTGACAATGGTCAAAAGAGCTGTGAAAATAGATTCCAAAGCCTGAATAACTTTCTCGATGGTATCAATCACAAAGGTGTATAATTTGCCGGCCACATTTGCTACAAAATTCCATACCTTTTGGGTAGTATCCTCAATGATTTGAATTACATATTCTTTAGCATCTTTTAACCAACTACACAAGTCTCCTGCTGCAACCACAATTTTATCACCGATGTCTGACAAAGTATCCCCTACGTCACTGATAACATTTAGCTGCATAGTAGTGTTTTTAGGGCTAACATTTATCGAATACACCTTATAAGAAGGACTGGACGTAAAACTATTCGGAGCAACAGTTTTGGCGTTAGCCATAGTAGCATTAGCTGGATTGTAGTTGTTGTAAGCGTTTGAAAGGGACTGTATCGAGCCAGCACCTGAATTCAAATCTTCAGAGCTTGTGTCTGTACTCACCAATGGTTTAACAGTATTGCCTGTGTCGTCGGTAACGGTAGCCGCACTAAGTGCTTCCGAAGTATTTAGTGTAGCGACTTTGGAGGCAGCATTATCCATTGGGTTTACCTTTAAAACCGGTCCACCATTTACATTTTGTACTGTCAAACACGCACTTTGTAAACCATCTACCCTTTGAACAATCTTAATGCCACCGGATGAATCTGTTGGTAATGTGATAGGTGTAGTGTCTAAAACATAATAATGATTGTTGATATACACTGGAACCCTATAAGCACTTGAAATCCTAATATTTGCGTCTATTACTGGCGAATTGGTTTCGTCCAAAACCGTAAAGCGTGTCATGTAGCAGTCAAATTTGGTGGCTTTTTCTGAGGGGTCAGTTGCCAACAAAATATCTTGTGTTGTCCAACAGGTACTCACGGGATCCTGAAAAACTTTTTTGAAAGCATTGGTTCCAATATGAGCAAAGTAAGTGTTGCCACCATTTATGCGGTTAATATATGGTGCAATTTGTTCGATACCATTACCAATAGGAACCGGATATGACCAACTAGAAGGAGTAAGTGTATTTTTTATATCGCACTGTGTATAAAAAATTTGCTCATTTCTATTCAAACCCCAAACTACTACTTTTGTACTGGTAGTGTAGGCATACAGGGAAGTGATATCTTTGAATAAATCATTGCTCATGAGTAATGTTCCCAAGCT
>CAXBLH010000451.1:0-4810 GCA_963976315.1 uncultured Dyadobacter sp. | reverse complement strand
GCACAAAAAATAAGCTATAAACAATTCTATCATTAAAATTTAAACAGGCTCTTATTTTTCCAGCCATTTTCTTCCATCAAATATTTGATTGCATCTATCGGGTCAGGATAGGGTATTGTATTATGAATTTGTTCATAAGCATGTACCAAAGTGCTGATAACAGCTAATTCATCATCTAATTCAGAATAAGGAGCAGGGTTCAGCAGGAGTATTTTATCAATTCGATTTAGGGAATTTTGATAATCTAAGGCTGTTTTAATGGGTGTTACCGATACTGTATTCATTGATTTTGATTTAAATTTGATAAGAGCGTATTTACACCGTATGGGCATCGACCTTGTCATATTCCGCATGGGTACCTATCCAACGAATGTATATGATCTGTCTATGAACCAACACCACCGTTATGATTCCATATTTATTTCCTTTGATATCAAATATGACTCTATTATTCCCAATAATATCCACTGAGTTGGCTAGTTTTTTAAGGTCATTCAGGTTTTTGATTTCAATCTCTTTAATTTTTGCTATCCAAACCTCTAACGCCGTTGTTGAATCAGCATGAGCTCGATAGAAGTCTTTTAGTTTCGTGGTTGTAATTATTCTCATAAGACCGATTTAGGTCAAAGTTACATAAATGGTAACTGCTTCCAATAGTTAGTATAGTTACCTTTTTTTGTAATATCATGATAGGAATTGGTAAACTGCAATTTTTACCAAGGCTTGTGTTCTCAGAAAACTACACGGAAAACCATATCACGACTTTTTAGTAGTGCAGTCTGCGCCTGCGTTTGAAGGTCAAATTCTACTATCGAGTTTATAATCGAAGAATATATTTTTGAAACTTTTTGAATCCGATAGGTTTCCTTACTTTTTATTTAACAAAAAAATTACCGCATAGCGTGCTGTTCCTATTTCGTTGTCAGACAATTTTTTTGTAAAAAAGTAATGTAATCAACCAAATTACTAATGTACATAAGGCGGAGCCCTTCATTCATTTGATAAAAATGGTTGGGAGAATAATAGAAATGCGTAGAAATCCTCAAAATGGAGTACTTGTACGCATTAATTAAAGTAAATTAACTCATTGATACATAGTTTATTACTGGGTAGATTTGTATCGAACTAATCATACAGCTAAATTATGAAAAAGTTACAAATTACTTTTACAGTCCTATTTTTAACCATTATACTTGGCTCTTGTAGTACAACCAAAATATTACAAACAAATTTTAGTGAAGGAACTTTGGGGAATGCGCCAGCTCATGATATTCCTGGTGATCCTTCTGGGGATTTTATTGGATATATTCCCGACTTAGCTCCTGCTTTAAAAATTGTAAATTGGAGTGCAGGAGATGGTAAAGCTTTGGAGTTTAAAAGTAGGTATCTACCCAATGTATCTGGACATAATACATGGCTTTCTTTTACGGGTGTTTCTACCAATTTTCGTGAAACGATATGGCATATGTATGCTGCCAAACATTCAGGGACAAACGGTAATATTATTATTGATTTAACGGATGGTTCTGGTACTTTGATCGCTAGAATGACCACTAGGTCAGATGGTACGACCACGCTTCAAAATAGAGATTGGATTACTTCTCGTAATATTGGTGTTATCCCGCCCAATGTTTACCATACAGTCATTTTTGCCGTATCTGTTACTAATAGGACATTTAATTTATTGATAGTAGGGGGTGGTATGGAACAGATTGAATTGAACGATGTGCCACTTTTTACCGATAATATTCTCGATTTCCATAATCCTGCCACCCCTCAGCTTGGTATTAACTTTGACCAAGCCGGAGATAACACAAGGACTTTTGAATTGAAAACATTATTAATCACTCGCAAGAATCCAACTCGTAACTAACTATTTATTAAATGCTAAACGCTTGGCTCTTGCTGGCTTAAACAATGAAAACTTCCTTGCCCCCAGATAATTTCAGTGGATGGAAGTGGGATTACTTTCCTGTTCGGGAAAGCAGATTCCAGGATTTGAATGGCTTTGTCATCGTTCGGGTTTTCGAAAATCGGGACGATGACACCAGCGTTACAAATCAAGAAGTTGGCATAGGAACCAGGCGTTCTAAAACCATCGATGACCACAGCCTTTGGCATGGGGAGTTCAACGATGTTGAGTTGCTTGCCATTTAGCAAACGCATCTGCTGCATCATTTTTAGATTGGTTTGTAATACCTCATAATTCTCATCATGCTGGTCATATTCCACGCAGGCTAAGACAGTATCTTCATTGACAAACCGGGTAGTATCGTCTATATGGCCGTCCGTATCGTCACCTACAATTCCGTCTTCCACCCATAGCACTTTTTCAGCACCATAGTAATCGTATAGATAGGTTTCAATTTGCGCTTGATTGAGATTCGGGTTTCTATTCGGATTCAACAAGCAGGATTTGCTGGTTAAGATAGTACCTGCACCATTAAATTCGACGGAACCACCTTCCATGATAATGTTAGGCGTAACAAAGGGTAAGTTAAGGTGCTTGGCGATAGCTGTTGGCGTATTATTGTCATCGTCGTAGGGAGGGTATTTGCCACCCCATGCATTGTGTCCCCAGTTTACAATCAATTTTTCTTTGGTCGTAGGGTTGATCAAAAAAGCCGGGCCGTGGTCGCGACACCACGCATCGTTGGTGGGTTTGACCACAAACTCAATTTTACCGAGATCTACCCCGATTTTCGTCAATTCAGCAATAATGAAAGCTTTCAGTGGTTCGTTATTCGCTACAATGCCAACATTTTCACCTTGACTTATCGCTTTAATTAGTGCCAAATATTGTGGACGCATTTGATGGATTCTTTCTCCTTGCCAAGAGGCGTCATTGTGTGGAAAGGTGAGCCAAGTAGCTCTATGAGGATGCCATTCTGCTGGAAACGTGAAGCCAGCCGCTTTGGGAACGATCGTATTTTGTAAAACAGTCACTTGAAAACTTTATGGGGTTGCAATGATAAACAATACAATGCAAAGGTCGGAAAAGTTTAGTTTAACGGGCAATTCACACGATGTATTTTCATTGTACTAAAATTAGATATTTCTTCGAGGCCGTTTGAGACGCTATGAAAGGAGGTCTACTGGATTTTAAGCAAACCCAAAAAGGTATCCTTTTTTGAATGAGATAGTCCTATCTAAAGGAAAACAGCCTGGATAAAGATTTTCCAGACTGTTAAAAAGTACCGCCTTTTTCTAATTCTAAATTTTTAAACAGGCTCTTAATCAAGAGTTTTTTTAAAAAAACTATTTTTCATTTGAGAACCTGTGGTTAGCCAACCGGTCAAACACTGTTAATGGGAAAAGTTGTAGGGCTCAATGCGATACTACATCAATTCGGTCAGGGTCTAATTATTGGAAACCATTAAGTGATCCACCAAAAATGTTCCATCTTCAGCTTTTAGATCATAGGCTTTGGTCAGTCTTTTCGCATTGGTTTTAACGGCTCCTATTTTCCACGTTGTTCTTTTCCCAGTTTCTATTTCATAATGATAAAGGATATCGCTTTTAGAGACTTTTTTCATTCTTTTCTTACCGTTCGCAGTTAAAACCTTGTGGTGTGGTGATGTTTCTAAAAGTAAGGCCGGGACCATGGTGTTTCCGTTTTCAGCAGGTCTTAAATAGGCGGTGGTGAGCAAAGAAGACGGGTTTTCATAGATTGCTATTTCCTTTACCATGGTTACTATATACTGGTCATTTTTATAAGTCACTACCTGATCGCCCACCTGTACATCAGAAATTCTCCTTTGGGTGCCATCAGCCATAGAAATAGAGGCTTCTGGCGTAAAGAATCTTGCCTTTTTTGATTTTCCAGACCATATTTTGGTAGTGAATTTTGATTCTGTTTTTTCTTTTTTATCCCATGCAAATCCTGAAATGGAAGTGGCTACTAGAAGTAAAATAGTTAGGTATTTCATGATTTTTTTATTAAGCCTTAGATACACTGACGTATACCTTGGTAATTAAGTTTGGCAAAGCCCCCAGTCCTAGCAAGATAAGGCCGGAAGCGGCAAGCACGGAGGTATTGGCAAAATAGGTTCCTGACGATAAAACCCCCAGTACTAATATGGTAGAAAATGGTAATGAAAAAGCCAGTAGTAATACCGCCAATTCCATATCAAAAGTTCTTTTTTCTTTTGGGATTTCTTTTGCTTCTTCTTTGACGTTAAAGGCGGAAATATGTGCCAGCGGCCAGAAACTTGCAGCACTAAGTGGTATTACTACAGCCAATAGTATCATGGTTGGTTCCTTCAAATGAAGAATGAATATCATGCCAGCACTGATAAGTAGGGTGATACCAGCTCTAAAAAATAGAATAGATAAAACGGTGACCTTACGGCCTTCTTTGAGCTGTACCGCCAACCCAATAAACAACAATACCAAGGGGGTCATCATGGCACTGGTTTTATTGAATAAGTCTGTAATGGCTGGTGGTAATGTGCTGTAATTGATTCCAAAACTTAACAATAACAAGGCAACAATGAGTAGTAAATTAATGGGTTCTTGGAGCATGCTCATCAATAAACTTTTCACTTTGCTTGATACATTCGATTCTTGGTCTTTATTGTTTTTGAGAAACATATTTAAAGCCACGAGATAAAGTGCAATCAAAACAAAAATTTTGTTACCTACATCTGCCAAGGCAGCTAGAGCCAAACTTTTTTCACCTAAAAACTCGGCTATAAATGGAAAGCACGAAAGTCCTGGTGCCAATGATGGAATGAGCATTAGCATGGTGCGGCTTGTTTGGCTGTCTTTTTCAATTCCAAAAAAGGGAAAAGCAAATGGGGCCAGAAAA
>CAXBLH010000450.1:0-4813 GCA_963976315.1 uncultured Dyadobacter sp. | reverse complement strand
GAGCCAAAAAATAGCATAAACAAACTATTGGTTAATTTTTAAACAGGCTCTTAAGCCCACAAATTATCGGGGTATTGTTTGGTTTCATTCAAAGCATTCAATGCCGCTTGTACCTTGGGTTTGTCTTCTGGATAGGTAACCCCAAACCAGTCGGAGGAAGATTTGAAAACCCGACAATCTCCCAGGTTGTTTTTGATGATATGGGACATCACAGTAGGAATATAAAATTCAGCTTTCGGAGAATCTAGATTTTTTCTTGCGTAATCTTTGAACAATTCTTCGGTAATAGCAAACATTCCTAGTTTGAAGCCCCAGAAGTTCATGGAAACAGGAGTAGTTGGTGCCAGCTCCGTTAATACGTCATTTTCCTCAAAGTAGATTTTACCATCCTTCGGAAAAATCTTCGTTCTTTCGGTAACCTCTTCTAGATTTTGATCCGCACGTTCCACACAGATACCACGCGAAACAGTACCATTTTCAGAAAGCGTTCTTTTTAATTCATAGCCGATCATGGCATGTTGCTTTTCATCGGTATCGTTAGTCAAGAAATCGGCCATGGTTTTAAAAGCATCATAACCATAAAAATCATCGGCATTAATCACTGCAAAAGGCGTTTTGGTTTGCTCCCAAGCACATAAGGTAGCATGGCCAGTACCCCAGGGTTTTACCCGTTCAATGGCTCCTAAGTCCTCAGGCACATAAGAGCTAACCCCTTGAATAGCAAATTCGTACTCGATTTTACCCTTAAGTTTGGGTCCAAAAAGCTCTTCCGCTTGTTCCTTTATTTCTTCGCGAACGATAAAAACAACCTTACCAAAGCCACTTTTAATGGCATCATATAAAGAGTAATCTATAATAGTTTCACCATTTGGACCAAATTCATCCAATTGCTTAATACCACCATAGCGGCTTCCCATTCCGGCAGCAAGAATTAATAATGTAGGTTTCATTGAAAAGGAATTTCATGTTCTATAGTCACCAATTAGTGGCTATACAAAGTTTTTAAAAGCATCGCACCACATTTGGTAAGACACAACAAATTAAACGGATAATCTCCTATAAACGAAACGCACCATGGGTTTCATGGTGCGTTTCAGCAAAATAAATTTTTTTAAAAAATCTATACGGCAAAGCTTTCGCCACAACCGCAAGTTCTAGTAGCATTGGGGTTCACAAATTGAAATCCTTTGCCGTTCAGGCCGTCAGAAAACTCCAAATTAGTACCTGCCAAATACAATAGACTCTTTTTATCTACGATTATCTTCACTCCTTTATCTTCGAAAACCATGTCGGTGGGCTTAGAGTCAGAATTAAATTCCAAATTGTAAGTCAACCCAGAACAGCCTCCACCTAAAACACCAACCCTGATCTGATAATCATCCATAAAGCCATCCGCTTTTCTTAATTCAATGATCTTATTTTTCGCTTCTTCACTTACAGTTACCATATTCCAGATTGTTTTTTTATACCTTAATAAACATTCGAGTTGAATAATAAAGTTCAATATAAAGCACTTGAAAAGGATATTCTCTTCCCTGATTTCAAATTAAACAATTACAAAACCAAACTATTAGCCTCTAAGCTTCCTTTTTAGATTCCTTAATGTACTTTCTATTTTATTTTTATACGCTGTAAAAGAACTTAGCCCGGTTCTTCCTTGAACCTGTTCGTCCATATATTTATTTTCAATAATTTCACCTGTAACAACATTCAGAGGCCTTCTCATATATAACTTTTCAATGGGCAAATCCGACCATAATGGCGAATAGTACATACAATCTTTAAAGAAATAATGCGTCACCTGACTATGTCTTGTCCTACCGGGCTGCAAAATGGGTTCTCCACCATGAAAAAGTGTAGATGACCAAATTAAAGCCTGCCCTTTTTTAACTTTGAAAATCTCCTTCTTTTGTCCTGTGGCCTTCATGAGAGCCGCTACAAAATTTTCGTATTCTAAATACTGGTTGTATTGCCCCACTTCACTGGAACCACAAAAGCCGATATCATTCATGTTATAGAACTGCAATTTATGGCTTCCCGGATAGTAATGCAATGGGCCATTATTTTCGTCAATATCCTCCAGTGCCACCCAAACACCGCACATAAACCTTTCTGGAATTGAGTAAAAATGAATAGCGTCGCTATGAGTTCTCTGTTGAGAACCTACATGAAAATTTAAAGTTTGGAATGGAAATGGCTCCCGTTGATATAAAATTTGAAGCATCTCCAAAACTTTTGGACAACCAGCTACTTCCTTTACAAGGGGAGTAATACTCCAAGCATCCTGTATTCTTGGTGAGGTATAGTGCGGTTCTAGAATTTCTACAATTTTATCTAAAGTTTCAAGAGGTAAATCCGTGTCCAGAATCAAGAAACCTCTTTCAGCAAAGCTCTTTATTTGAGATTTAGTATGTTCATCATATTTGGAAACGGCAATCTCATTTTCAAAAAACGGAGAATCAATCCAAGGCGTGTTCATTTCAAACTTCTTCATAAAGAATTAAGGTTAAGGATTTAGTTTGACTACTATAATATACTAAAACTTATATTTCCATTAGTAAAAAGCATTAAACCAGTAACCTCTAGATCACTCCATGTTCAGTATACTTGCTCCACCTGAGTTAATGCCAGACACGTGCATACTGGATTCTATACCCGCATCTTTAAAAATACCCACCATCACCTCTCCTACTTTTTGCGCAGTTTGTTTACCACGACTAAGCGCAAACAGGGATGGCCCGGACCCAGAAATACTGCATCCTAAAGCTCCATTCTCAAGAGCTGCTTCTTTCACCTTACTAAATTCTGGAATCAGTATCGACCGGACTGGCTCAATAATCACATCCACCATGGATCGTCGGATCAGCTCATAATCTGCATTCATAAGTCCAGCTACCATACCGGCCACATTGCCCATTTGGGTAATTGTGTTTTTTAAGGAAACTTCTTCTCGTAAAATATACCTTGCATCCTTGGTATTAATTTCAATATCAGGATGTACCAAGGTGCAGTATAAATCTTCGGGAATTGGAATGGTAAATACGTCCAGCGGTTGGTAACTACGTATTACCACGAACCCACCTAAAAGGGAAGGTCCAACATTATCTGCATGTGCCGAACCAGATGCAATTCTCTCCCCTTCCATGGCAAAGGGTAATAATTCTTGTTTGGTGAAAGGATTGCCTAGAAGTGCATTCAGAGCGATAACCCCTGCAACCGCACTCGAAGCACTAGACCCCATTCCGCTACCCAATGGCATATTTTTGTGTAAAACAACCTCAGCACCAAAGTCCTTTATTCCAAGGTGTTTTAGCATATGAAGCATCACACCTGTCACGGAGTTCTTCTCTACCGCGCGAGGCAGCCGACCTTCGTCACCAATGATATCTTTGATAACGATTCTATTGGAATCCGTTCTGGTAATCTCAACAACGTCTCCCGGATCTTCAATTGCAAAACCAAAAATATCAAAACCACAAGCCACATTGGCAACGGTGGCTGGTGCAAAAGCTTTTATATAATTCACGCCTTCTGTAAAAACTTATTATTTAAATCAACCCAAATAACTACTGATACTCATGATATCCGCAAAAACGCCAGAAGCCGTAACTTCGGCACCAGCACCAGGCCCTTTGATCACCAAAGGTCTGTCGCGATAACGGTCTGTTGTAAAAGATACAATGTTGTCACTTCCCGATAAATTATAAAACGGATGAGATGCGTCCACAGTCTGTAATTCTACTACCGCTTTTCCACCATCCAGAGAGGCGATATAACGCAATTTTTTACCTTCTGCTTCGGCTGATTCCACCAAATTGGCAAAATAAGCATCTGAGTTTTCCATTTCTTCAAAAAATGCATCGACTGTTGGCGCTGCCAAGCAATTGTCGGGCAAAATTTGTGCTACTTGAATATCCACTGATTCCAAAGGAACACCCACTTCACGAGCTAGTATCAAGATTTTCCGAGCCACATCTGCACCACTTAAATCTTCACGAGGATCAGGTTCGGTAAATCCGTTGGCTTTGGCCTCACGTACCACATCAGCAAATTTCACCCCTTTTGCAAAATTGTTAAAAATATAGGAAAGGGTTCCAGATAAAATGGCTTCGATCTTCAGGAATTTATCACCGCTGGCTATCAACCCCTGAATGGTATTGATAATAGGTAAACCCGCCCCAACATTTGTTTCATATAAAAACTTCACACCACGTTGTAGCGCTGTTTTTTGTAACGACATATATTCAGAATACGAACCTGAGTTGGCGACCTTATTGGGTGTAACTACCGAAATACTCGCATCCAATAACATATGGTAATACTGTACAATGTCCTTATCGGAAGTACAATCGACAAACACACTATTAGGCAAATTGAGCTCGATCATTCTTTGAACAAAGGCTGGCAAACTTGTTTTTACACCTTCGTCATTGATTCGTTCTTTCCAGCTATCTGGCTTAATACCTTCTGCCGCCAAAAGCATTTTTTTGGTATTGGACAATCCGGCAATATTCAGATTCAGCAAACGTTCCTCTTTCAGGTAGGTATTTTGAGTTCGAATCTGTTCCAAAAGGGTACCACCAATCAAACCAACACCCACTATAAATAAATTCAAAGAACGCGTTTCCGACTGGAAAAACACACCATGTATGGCATTCAATGCTTTCGACAAATCACTTTTTGAAATAACAACAGAAATATTTAGCTCTGACGAGCCTTGCGCAGTTGCGACTACATTAATACCATTTTTACCTAACACAGAAAACAGTTTACCAGACACCCCGGTACTTTTTTTCATACCTTCCCCTACGAT
>CAXBLH010000449.1:0-4815 GCA_963976315.1 uncultured Dyadobacter sp. | reverse complement strand
GGTATATTTGGAGCGGTCGCCTTTCATTTCTGCCCGCATGGTATCGAACAGAATTCTTTTGTTTTCCGCTTTTTTCATGTCGATATAATCGACTACAATGATACCGCCCATATCTCTAAGTCGTAATTGACGGGCAATTTCTTTTGCCGCTTCAATGTTTACGCTCAGTGCCGTTGCTTCCTGGTCTTCTTCGGAATTGGATTTATTACCGCTATTGACATCGATCACGTGCAACGCTTCGGTATGTTCAATAATGAGGTAACCCCCATTCGGTAAGCTTACAGAACGGCCGAAAAGTGATTTGATCTGCTTTTCAAGTCCAAATTGTTCAAACAGCTTATTTTTTCCATTATGGAGCTTTAGTATATTCTCCTTATCGGGGGCGATATTGTGAATATAAGCTTTAATGTCATCATAAACCTCTTTGGAATCCACCGTTATACTATCAAATGACTCGTTGAGCATATCCCGGATAATGGATGATGCACGGTTCATTTCTCCAATGATACGGTCCCTTGGTTTGGCTTCCCGTAAATTGGCAATTCCATTTTCCCACTTTTCCAGACAGTCCTGCAAATCTTTATTCAGATCTTCTACATCAGTCCCTTGTGCTACCGTCCTTATAATGACTCCAAAATTTGCAGGCTTTATGGAAGACATTAGTTTTTGCAAACGCTGTCTTTCCTGTTTATCTGTAATTTTTTTGGATAAATTAACGGAATTGGAAAAAGGTACTAGTACGATGTAACGTCCCGCAATAGAAATGTCACAAGAAAGGCGAGGCCCTTTGGTAGAGATAGGCTCTTTGACTATTTGAACCAAAATGGGTTGATTCTTAGAAAGAACTTTATCGATTTTGCCAAGTTTTTCAATTTCTGGCTCCATTTTGAAATTCGACAATTTTCCAGAATTGGCTCGTTTCGCAATGGCATCTTTGGTCAGCTTGTTAAGCGAATTGATATTGGATCCTAAATCCAAATAATGCAGAAATGCATCTTTTTCAAAACCGACGTCTACAAAGGCCGCATTGAGCCCAGCTACCAGTTTCCTGACAGTACCAAGGTATATATCACCAACAGTAAAGCTCTGATCTGGTACTTCGACGTGATATTCTAAAAGACGTTTATTCTGCAAAAGGGCAATACGTTCTCCCTTTTGAGTAGAATTTATAAGTAATTCGTTACTCAATGTAAAACCAACCTAATGGCCGTATAAAGTTAAACTTAACATCCTGTAATTGTAATAATTCAGGATTGAAACTGGATGGGGGAATAATAATGCTAGGATCGAAGCAGAGCTTGAAATGGCTGATTCGATCCTAGAAAAAATTATTTCTTCTTATGTCTGTTTTTTCTTAGACGTTTTTTTCTTTTGTGAGTGGAGATCTTATGTCTCTTTCTTTTCTTTCCGCAAGGCATATTGATATCGTTTAAATAATTAATTGTTTTTTGTCTTATTGGTTGAGTCTCGTTTCCAGTTCAACAATTGCTTGCTGAATAATAGGATCCTTTTCCTCCTTTTTTACTTCTGATAAAACTTTTCTTGCTTCATCGTTCTTTCCTAATTCAACCAAAGAAAGGCCAAGATAGAACTTTGCTTTGGTATTGGCAGGATTATTTGTAAGTATTTGACGAAATCTGTCAGTTGCTTTTAAATATTGGTTAGAACGCATGGATAAAATACCCAGGTTGAAGAGTGCAAGTTCATTAGTAGGATCAGTGTCCAAAACCTCCCGTAACATCAAAATACCCTGCATAGGATTTGGAGTGTTTACGTAGGTCATTGCCATATTAGCTTTCGCTGTTAACAATGATGGATTTAAGTCGAGCGCTTTTTGATAGTAGTCTCTGGTTTTAACACCAAGATTCTTTGCCTTTTGATCGTCCACTGCAAAGCCATAAGCGTCATAATACCTATCGCCTGCGCGCATCAAATTCTCGATGTTAGGATCAATTAGACTTACTTTTTCTGCATAGAAGGCGGCACTGTCAAATTTTTGTAGTGCTCGGAACTTGTCTGAAAGTTTGATTCCAGTATTAACCTTTTCCTTAGGATCATTGGCCGCGATGAAGCCATCTCTCAGCTTAGTAACAATTTCTTGCTGCTCCGGTGATAAAATGGCCCCTTCGTGGCTATTAGTGGCATCTTCTGCGGTCGTAGATTGCTCTTCTATGCTTGCCTCCTTCGTATCCATTTCTTCTGACTTGTTATTCACAACGATCTTCGGTAAGCTGTAAAGCGTACCGACGAGCGTAACAGCGAGTATGCAAGAAATAATGATGGATTTGTTCATAAATGTTAATACAATTACAAGTCTCAGGAATAAGATTAGTTACCTACTACTTCCTTTATTCTGTCACTTTCTTTAACTTGCTCTACAAAAACTTTTGCAGGTTTAAAGCTTGGAACAAAGTGCTCATCGATGATCATAGAAGTTCCTTTGGAAATGTTACGTGCTACTTTACGAGCGCGCTTCTTATTGATGAAACTTCCAAAACCCCTTACATAAAGGTTCTCTCCATCAGAAAGTGAGTCCTTTACTACGGTGAAAAACGATTCTAGCGTTTGTTGAACATCGCCCTTGTCTACGCCTGTTTTCTCAGAAATTTGTGCGATTACGTCTGCCTTAGTCACTTTGATAATTTACTTTAAGTGGATATTATTTCCTTTAATTAATTGTTCCTCCATTTTTTTGGGAACACAAAGGTACGCTATTTTTACTGTAAATTAAAACGTTGACGATTGCATTTTTTTACTAATTCACTAAACAACAGTATATATAAGTTTGGATAATTTAATTATTGAGCACGAAGAGATTCTGAGTTTTAACAAAATATTAAGAAACTGGTATATAATTAATCAAAGAAATCTACCTTGGAGAGCGACTTCCGACCCCTATAAAATATGGCTTTCGGAAATTATTTTGCAGCAAACTAGAGTCGCTCAAGGTTTGCCTTATTATGAGAAATTTGTAGGTACTTTTCCCACTGTAAAGGACTTAGCTCTTGCTGATGAGCGTGATGTTCTTCGTTTATGGCAGGGACTAGGCTATTATTCCCGAGCCCGGAATTTGCATGTGACTGCAAAAAAAATTCATGAGGAGTTTAAGGGTGTTTTTCCCGCAGACTTTAAAATATTAATGACCTTGAAAGGACTTGGAGAATATACCGCTGCGGCCATAGCTTCATTTGCTTTTAATATAGCCGTTCCCGCAATAGATGGAAATGTCTACCGGGTCCTGTCTCGTATTTTTGGGGTTTACAGCGATACACTTAGTTCCACCGGTAAAAAGGAATTTTTTAGGTTGGGTCAAAGGTTGATACCTAGGGACAACCCAGCTACTTATAACCAGGCAATGATAGAGTTTGGGGCCTTACTTTGTACCCCCGTTGCTCCCGATTGTGGTATTTGCCCATTTCAAAGTCGTTGTTTTGCTTATTTGCATAATGAACAAGGCAATTTGCCCGTGAAAATCAAGAAATTGAAAGTAAAACAGCGTTTTATTAATTATTTGGTGGTAAGCCAACATGGAAAACTGGCGATGAACGAGCGCGTAGAAAAGGGGATTTGGCATGGACTTTACGACTTCCCTAGTATTGAAACAGACCATGCCATAGATACAGTGGATGACTTTCCGGAGTCAAAGCTTTTATTCAATTTAGTTGAAAATAGCCAGATAGGCAGCATATCTAGAATGTATAAACATATCCTTACTCATCAGAAGCTAATGGTTAAATTTTGGACTATTCATCTGAAAGACCAGGTGGCAATGGATGCTCTACAGTTTTTGGCTCACTTTTATAGCCCTACTGAAATAGAAGATCTTCCTAAGCCTATTATTATTGATCAGTATTTGAAGGAGGAAGGATTGATTTGATACCCATGGAAAGCTTGTATTTGATACTATAGCGATTGGAAGGTTATTGAATTTCCCTATCAGGGGGTTACCAAAAAACGATTTTATAGTTGCGGATGTTTGGCGACTGTAAAAGTGTTCAACCAATATGAGTTAGGAAAAAGTTTATTCGTTCAAATAATTTTTAGTGGCGGTTATTTGTATTAATCTATTAATATTTTGACTTTTAAAGATGTGTTCTTTAATCATCCCTATCACGACTGGTTCTTTATAGAAAACTGAACTAGATATCTGCTCGAAAATCGTTTTGAGGTAGCGTGTAACGGCCGAAAGCCATGTTAAAAAGTCGTGATAAAGTCAAATTAATACAAATTATGCAGAAGATAGCAATGCTTGGGTCGGGCTTTATTGGTAGGTTTTATGCTGAGTCGATCCATGGTCAGCGAGGACGAGATAGGGTAGTAGCGATTTATGCCAGAAGTGAAAAAAATGCTCAGAAGTTTGCCTTAGACTATAATTGTCCTATTTGGTCTACCGACATGGAGGCAATTATTTCTAATCCGGAGGTGACCATCGTTTGTATTGCCTTGCCCAACCATAGGCATGAAGATGCTGTACTATTATGTGCAAAACATAAAAAATCTGTAGTGTCTACCAAACCTTTGGGAAGAAATGCAGAGGAAGCGCTAAGAATGTTAAAAGCAGTGGAGGAGGCTGGTATTTTTGCGGGGTATCTCGAAGATTTGTGCTATACCCCCAAGTTTTTAAAATCGTTGGAAAGTGTAAAAAATGGTGCACTAGGACGAATTATATGGGCCAAATCTCGGGAAGCTCATCCTGGGCCACATAGTGACTGGTTTTGGGATATTGAAAAAGCAGGTGGTGGTTGCATCCTTGACCTAGGTTGCCACTGTATTGAAATCTCTCGAAACTTTATAGGCAAGGATATACGGCCCATA
>CAXBLH010000448.1:0-4820 GCA_963976315.1 uncultured Dyadobacter sp. | reverse complement strand
CATTATGGCTTAAAAGGTTTTACCACGGAAGGTGTGGTAATCCTGCTTTTGTTATCCATTATCCGGTGTGGGCTACGTTTTAAATGTCAGTTTTTAGGTAAAAACGGACTTTCACCTTCCGATGAGAATCGCGATGAGGTGGTATCCTTCTGAATGTTTTTTTATAAATAGCTCATTTTAAGGATTTTTTGAGGTGTTGTTCTTGCCTTTTCGGGGGTAACTATAATTATTTTCACTTTTTTTTGATTTTATACAGTATCAAAAACTAGGTAAGGTCTAATAGTATTTGAAAGTGAAAATATTATCATGGACAAATACCAAAACTTTGAGTTGAATGATTTTGTTTGGGACAGTGATTTTCGAAGTTGGGTATTGAATCCTACTCGGGAAGATGATGTTTTTTGGCAAAATTGGATAGTCGACAATCAGGACAAGCAACCGCTAATAAATCTGGCTAGAACCGTAGTTCAAAATGTGAGCGTTAACTCCACGCCACTGAGTACTGCTGAAAAATCTGCCGCGATTAACCAAATTATTGAAAGGCTTTCAGGCCCTAACAAAAAACCGGTTCGCCGATATCTTCCAATTAAAACTTGGGCGAGTATTGCTGCTTGTCTGCTTATAGCTGTGGTATTTGCAATATATACTCGTAAAACCGATGCCATTGGCCAAGTCAATTATGCCGATTTAATTGAAAAGGCAGAGGTCAAATTGGTAGAAAAGGTCAATAACTCCTCCTCTCCTGTTGAAATAAAGCTCACCGATGGAAGTACAATTTTACTGAATCCCAATAGTAAAGTGAGTTATCCACCCGTTTTTGAGGAGGATAGCAGGGAAGTATTTCTTTCTGGCGAAGCTTTTTTTAATGTGGCCAAAAAACCAGCGCAACCATTTTATGTATATTCTAATGAGTTGGTAACCAAAGTGCTGGGTACCAGCTTCTTTATCAGATCTTTTTCAGAAGAAAGTGAAGTATCGGTGCGTGTAAAAACAGGTCGAGTGGCTGTATTTACAAGAAATGAACCTACCACAATAGACAAATCCCACAAAGAATTGACTGGTACGGTCATAGATCCTAATCAAGAAATTATTGTATCCCGTGCAAACATAAAAATGACAAAGCGGATTATTTCGCAACCGGAAATTGTAATGCCATCCGAAGAAGTGTATGATTTTGACTTTGATGAATTGCCTGTCTCCAAAGTTTTATTGGTTTTACAAAAAGCCTATGGAATAGAAATTATTTATGATAAAAACCTCATGTATGAATGTCCGATCACCGCCAACTTAACTGAAATGTCCTTGTATGAAAAATTGGATTTGCTATGTAAAGCAATAGGTGCCAACTATGAGCTGATAGATGGTAAAATCATTATAGAAGGAAAAGGATGCTCTAAATAATATAACCAGCAATGCGCTAACATTGCCGGTTAAAAGTGCCCTTAAAATGGTTTGCCGACCATTTTATTCCATCGCAAAATGGATTAAGGGATAGTATTTGCCAGAAAATAATTTTAACAAAAACCATTCAAAATTATGAAAATACCCTTACAGTTTAACAAACAACTGTTGTTAATTATGCGCCTGACATTTATACAGTTATTTTTCTCTGCCTTGTTGGTGAGCAATGCGCTGGCATCAGAACTGCTTGCACAAGAGCTATTACACAAGAAAGTGTCCATTCAAGCTGAGAATCGCGAAATAAAATCTGTGCTCAACCAGCTTGGTAAAGAAAGTGGGGTGCGCTTTATTTTTAGTTCCAAACTTATTCAAAGCAACCGGAAAGTAACTATAGCGGAGGAAAATAAGGAACTAGCAGACGTGTTGGAAGAGTTTCTGGCACCGCTGGGTCTGGTTTATGAGGTGTCTGGGAAAAACATTGTCATTAAGCCAAAGCCCATTCCGGCAAACGCTAATGCCGCTAAGGGTAAATTTGTTTCCATCCAAAAAGAAGTCATCGCAGAAAAAACCATCTCTGGTTCTATTACAGATGAGGCCACCAGTGAAGCATTACCGGGTGTAAATATTTTATTAAAAGGTTCTCAAAGTGGTACCACTACGGATGTCAATGGAAATTTTAATTTAAGTGTCCCCAATGAAAATGCTGTTTTAGTATTTAGTTTCGTAGGCTATGAAACGAAAGAGGTAACAGTGGGTAATGCAACCAAACTGGATATCAAGCTGAAAGTGGATCAAAAATCCTTGGAGGAAGTGATCGTAGTGGGGTATGGTACGGTAAAAAAGAGTGATGTTACCGGTTCTGTTTCTTCAATAAAAGCGGAGGAGATAGCAGCTTATCCTGCATTAGGAACGGTACAGGCTTTGCAAGGCCGAGCAGCCGGTGTACAAATCCAAGCCACGAACGGTGAGCCAGGTTCAGGCTACAAGGTACGGATTCGGGGCGGTACCTCTATCAACGCCAGTAGCGACCCGATCTATGTAGTGGATGGGTTTGTGGGTGGAGTAATGCCGCCGCCAGAAGATGTTGAATCAATAGAAATATTGAAAGATGCATCGGCAACCGCTATTTATGGTTCTCGAGGAGCAAATGGGGTGGTGATGGTAACCACCAAGAAAGGTAAATCGGGAAAGCCACGTATTGATTTTAACACTTCTTTCTCTTCTCAAAAAGAAATTAATCGTTTGGATTTGCTTAATGCAGAGCAGTTTTTGGACTACATCGCAGATGCAAGACCGAATGTAGAGTCCAAAGGTGCAGATACGGATTGGCAAGATGAGGTTTTAAGAAGAGGAGGAATTCAAAATCACCAATTATCCATTTCTGGCGGGAGTGAAAATGTGAAGTATTACATATCTGGGTCACTATACAATCAGAAAGGAATAATTATTAATTCGGATTATAAGCGCTACTCAATCACCAGTAATTTGGATATTCAGGCTTCCAAACGGCTAAAAATTGGCTTAAATATTTTTGCGCAAAGAATAGACAGAAATCAATCTAAAACACAGGAAGGTTCTGGTGGACTTACGCCAGGGGTAATTGCTTCGGCTTTCAAGTTTGAACCCGATCAGCCGATTAGAGACGCTTCGGGCCAATTTACGGTGGCCAGGCTAAATGATCCTATCGATAATCCTTATGCCATTGCGACACAATTACAAAACGGAACTATAACGGATAGGTTACAAGCGAACTTTTTTGCGGAATATAGTATTTTGGACGATTTGAAATTCAAAACCACATTTGGTGCAACTACTTCCAGTGGACGTAATGGTACTTTTACACCAACCACCCTAAACGTAGGCCGAACAGTGGGAGGGGAAGCTACCATCAATGGTTCAAAAAGTACACTGCTATTAAATGAAAATTACCTGACCTATACTAAGCATATAGGTGCACATGACTTTACAGTTTTAGGGGGATATTCCATTCAAAATTCTTCTACCGAAGGGTGGGGTGGTACGGGCCAATCATTTATTTCTGATGCGGTTTCCTATTGGAATTTAGATGGCTCTTCCGTTTGGAAAAGCCCCACTTCTGGTTTGACAGAATGGCAAATAGCGTCGTATTATGCACGTGCTACCTATTCTCTTTCGGATCGTTACTTATTGACTGCAAATATTCGTCGGGACGGTTCTTCCAATTTTAGTAAAAACCATAAGTGGGCAACGTTCCCATCAGGAGCATTTGCTTGGAAGATGTCCAACGAGCCGTTTATGCAAAACATAAAAGCAATTAGCCAATGGAAATGGAGAGTTAGCTACGGGCTTACGGGTAATCAAGCCATTGCCCCTTACCAAACGATGGCTAGATTCTCTAATGTATTCACCATCATTAATGGCGTTCCAGTAAATGCTGTTCGACCTACTACGGTTGCCAACGACGATCTTACTTGGGAAACCACCACGCAGTTTGATATAGGTACCGATGTTTCATTATTCAATAACCGTCTGAATATCACCCTCGATTATTACAGAATGGTGACCAGAGATCTATTATTTAGCGTTCAGTTACCTCAGTACTCAGGTTTTACCAATCAATTGAAAAATATTGGTGCTGTTGAAAATAAGGGCTTTGAGGCGACAGTTGGAACACGGAATTTAGTGGGTAGTTTCAAATGGAATTCAGACTTCAATATTTCTGTCAATCGGAATAAAGTGTTGGAACTGCCTTCTGGAACAGATATTTACTACGGGTCAGGCCCTGGACATATGGTGGGACTTGGAGAAACCCAAGTGTTGAGAGAAGGCTATCCTGTGGGAAGTTTTTACGGATGGCTTTATGATGGAGTATACCAAGAAAGTGATAATTTCATTCCAGGCGGTGGCTTCGAAACCAGTGCTGGCGGTGAGAAGTTCCGAGATATAGATGGCACAAAAGATGATGCTGGTAAGCTTACGGGCGTTCCGGATGGGCAACTGAATAGCGATGACCGTACCATTATTGGTAATCCGAATCCAAAATTTACTTGGGGGTTGAATAATGACTTTAGTTATAAAGGATTTGACTTGAACGTTTTCTTCCAAGGGTCTCAAGGAAATGATATACTGAGCTATACTTTAATGGAGCTGGATTTGCTTTCAGGTATTAACAATGCAACAACGGCCGCTCTGAATCGTTGGACTCCCACCAATACAAACACCGATGTACCTATGGCAAAAGTAGGACGTACGCGTCGGGTTTCTACCCGATGGGTGTCGGATGGTAGTTTTGTAAGACTGAAAAATTTGGCCTTGGGCTATAACTTCCCAAGTTCGGTTTTAAATAATTTAAAAATTAGTAAGCTGCGTTTATATGTGAGTGCTCAGAATATTTGGACACTTACTAAATACAAAGGTTTTGATCCTGAGGTTAATTACTC
>CAXBLH010000447.1:0-4823 GCA_963976315.1 uncultured Dyadobacter sp. | reverse complement strand
CACCCGAATCCACGAGAAAAGGCTTCGTTTTTAACCGAAAACATTATGCCCATTCTGGAATCTGGACAACTCAATTTTATTGAAAAAGAGCGCTCTCCTTTCCAAGATATTAGTTTTCTACATGTCGACGGCCACACCGAACAGATGATGTTACCAATTATCAACTATCAGGATACAAAAATAATTTACACAGCGGACTTGTTTCCTTCCTCCTACCATATCGCTTTACCATGGATCATGAGTTATGATGTGCGACCGCTACTTACCATGAACGAAAAGCAAGATTTGCTCACTTTTGCGCTTCAAGAGAATGCAGTACTACTCTTTGAACATGATCCAGTTTTTGAAGCCGCTCTGGTAGAACAAACTGCTAAAGGAATCCGAATTAAGGAAAGAGGCGCATTGAATTTATTTATTTAACCACAGGCATGAGGACGATCGGGTTAGCACTTTCTGGGGGAGGCGCACGTGGCATTGCCCACTTGGGAGTACTGAAAGCACTTTTAGAATCGGGTATTAAGCCAGATATCGTCAGCGGTACTAGTGCTGGTGCCTTTGTGGGTGCCTTATACTGTGCTGGTTATTCTCCCGAACAAATTTTAAACATCTTAGAGCAAAACCGCTTAATTCAATATTTATCTTTCTCCTTTGATTTCAAAGGAGTGTTTACAATTAAAAAAGTTAGCAAACTATTATATAAGCTTATTCCACACAATTCCTTTGATGAGCTCAAAACACCGCTAATCATTACGGCTACCGACATTTTAACTTCCAGAGAATTATATTTTTCACATGGCCCCATCAGCGAGCCGTTACTCGGCTCTTGCTGTTTACCCGGATTATTTACTCCTTTAATATTCAAGGAATATGCTCTTATGGATGGTGCGATCACGAACAATTTGCCAGTCAATGCCATTAAAGACAATGTGGATTTCTTGATTGGAGTACATTGTAATCCACTGGAAAGGTTAGCCGCTCCCAAATATTTACCTCAAATCGTTTATCGTAGTTTCCGATTGGCTATGCGAGGCAAAAATATGCCCAGCATGGAGCAGTGTGACTGGCTTATAGAACCACCCGAGCTATCCAACACTTCCCCTTTTGATTTTAGGAACCCCAATAAAAACTTTCAAATTGGCTATCAATATGCCATCCAATTTTTGGAAAAGAATTCTTTACCACCTACCCTGAGAGATTGATCAAAGTAGGTTCAACACGGGTTATTTTATACCATTCATTTGCATTTTTGATACCACCCACTCCCCTACTTTTATACCTTGCTCCACTCCTACATCTATGGCATCCATATAATGAATCCCCCCATAGAACCGGGATATAGCAGCTTCTTGGGAAGCATGTTTAAAGGATGTAAAATGCCTAGCTTTCAGATTAAACCGTTCCTCCACTGTGTCCTCATACTCAAAATTATCCCCAAAAAAGTAGGTTAGTATTACTGCCTCAGCAGCAGAAACAACTGAGTGGCCACTTAGGTATTCAGGAAAAGGTGGCGTTTGTAAAAAAGGAGTCCATTGAGGATCCATTAATTTTCGGATTGCAGTTTCAGGCCGAATCCTGTCGCTTCGATACTTTTCATCCCAGCAAGCTACAAAAGCATCCATCATGCCCACGGAAGCGACAGTGGTGATTTGTAATGCTTTATTAAAGTCTAGGTTGGCTTTACGGCAAGCGATGTCAGTGATCCCTATCCAGTGAGCACCGGGCGAAATCTTTTTCATACCTACATTTAAATGTCCTCTTGTGTCTAAAGCAAACGGATTACAATCCCAAAAAGCAGCAATCACCTTTTTCTCATCGGTTAAAGTATCCTCGTAGTTTTTCAGCAGCATCGTATGAAAATCGGAATTTTCCTTTTCGGAATAAGCCACCGGAGGTAATGGTTTATATTGCGCTGCCGAATCTAAGGTGAACGTTCTAATTTTATTAAAATGAGGCTCAACGGGTGCAAAATATCCGGGAGGCGTAGGATACCAACTTCCAGGAGTACCCTTCGGCTCATACCTTGGGTAGTTGCTAATCTCGTTGTATTTGTCTGCCTTGGCATATTTCAAAATTTGCGCACTAACTGCTTCGGCGTATGCTAAAGAACCATTAATCATGTCCTCCGAAAAGCCAGCTGTTTGGCAAGAATCCAAATAGCTTTTCTGAAAATCGACCAACAAGGCGCCGGAAGGCTGTACTTTCTGAGCGGTTTTAAGTATCGCCAATACTGCACTCAGCTCTACCGAGAATGGATCGGAAGTTGTAGGTTTTTGAATTTCAGGAAAATCATTAAGGATTCCATGCATACTTTTAAACGCCGTGTCGTTTAATGCAAGTACTTCATAGCCCGACAAGGTTGCATACGCAAAAAACCTTGCTGCTAATGGCGGATTGGTAACGTCATGTACCATTACATCCGTCATTTGATTGGTTATTTTTCCTATTTCCGAAGCTTGTATTTTGGGCTGATTCTCTTGATTTTGATTACAAGCAATTAATCCTAAAAGACACGCCCAGACTATTATATATTTCATTTCAGTTGATACGTTTTTAAGGCTTTTTGATTAATCCCAAAAAGCAATTTATTATTGACTTGGACTACACTTCTAACGTCACCACGAATGTTAAATCCAGAAACAGCTTGCGGTACATATTCAAATCCACCCTGACCATTTCCTTTTAAAAGAGTACCATAATTGGCATCATACTTGCCAAAACGTAGCCTCGCTTTATCCGAATTACCGCAAAGCAATATATCCTTATGCCCATCTTTATTGAAATCTAGCACCGTAATCGTATAAACTTGCGAAATCTGAGCTTAGTGGCAATGATTTTTCTTTCAACTTGCCCGAAGCATTGTTTTGAAAATAGGTCGTTTTGAAATGGTTCGCTTGTAATTTCTTAGCACCTTTCAGTTCGTCAGCCGTAAATATATCCTCAATTTTAGCATCAGCATATCCTTTATAATCCTGAAAACGAGTACGCATAATACTTATTTGGTCCAACATTTCGTCACGTGTTACATAGGGGTAACTTATACCTTGGATATAAAAGCTCATGATCGGATCAACAGAGCCGTTATCATCAAAATCTTTGTACAACAGCTCACAAGGCTCTGTCTCACTCGCACGGCATTGGGAATTAAGTCCCAGGTTTCCAATGACCAGATCCACTTTACCATCGCCGTTCATATCCTCAGCCGTGATTTTGTTCCACCAACCGCTGTACTGTTTGTCAAAGTAATTGGTGGTCGTATTCGTCAACTTACCCTTCTTAATACTAAAAACAGAAATAGGCATCCACTCTCCAACCACTATTAACTCCGCCAATTTATCACCATCCAAATCCGCCACAGCGGCGTCTGTTACCATGCCCAAAAATTCCAATTCAGGTGCTATTTCTTTGGTTTTATCCGTAAAAGTACCGTTACCATTGTTAATTAAAATATAACTCCGTGGGGCTTCCGGATATCGTCCTGGTACGACTCTTCCACCTTCAAAAATATCAGGTTTGTTGTCTCCGTTAAAATCAGCTATTACTACACTCGACGAACTGGACAACATTTTGGGTAGGGACGTTGTTGCCTTATCAAAACCACCTTTTCCATTATTGAAGTACAAACGACTTTGTAAGAGTGGATCTTCGGGCAGGTAATTACCATACCCACCACTTGCCACATACAAATCCACATGACCATCACCATTGGCGTCAAAAAATAGAGCGTCAGTATCCTGACTTTCTTTATCGGTTTCCAATGCAAGAATTTTCATTTCTCGGAAAGACTCGCCTTTGCCACCTAAAAATAACTTACCAGCTACCCCAGTTTCGCCACCGATAAAAACATCTTCAATGCCATCTTGGTTAACATCTCCTTTGACCATACACGGGCCTGAAAACGAAACAGGATTTACCATCAAGGGTTGACGCTTGAAATCATTGGTTTTAACAACCGCATCTGTATAGGTTATTGGTGAGGAGATTTCCTGAAAAATAGTAGGAACGGAAGGTTCTTTTATAAATTTCTGAGTAGCTTTCTTTTCATCAAAAGAGATTACTTGGTTCGTTTTTTGGTCTTTCAAAGTTTCCATTTTTCCACTCAACCAAATCACCGTAATAGAATCAATTTTGGAAGATTTACCGAAACCAAAATGCAAAGTTGGAGAAACGCTAGATTGATACCCACGGGTTGGCATCTGTTCCAAATACTGTACTTGATGGTTAGCATACACCTTTACTTTTGCGCCAACTCCTAAAGTATTTTTACCTTCTCCAACTAGCTTTATCGTGAGATAATTATTTTCAGAACCTTTATTGGAATCATTACGATACAAAAATGCCGTGCTATTGATATTGTTGACTACTAAATCCAAATCACCATCATTGTCCAGATCTGCATAGGCTGCACCACTACTGTTAGCTGTTTGATCTAACCCCCAATTAGTACCTACATTACTAAATGAAAAATTCTGAGTATTTCTGAAAAGATAATTTTTCAAATTAGAAGATGGCATTTGTTGTACCAGTTCTAAAACATCTTCACGCTTCACATTGCCTTCTTTTCTTTTCAATTTATCACCCATGAATTTCAAAAAATCCATATTCGTATAATCACGTACATAACCGTTGGTGATAAATAAATCTTTAAATCCGTCATTATCAAAATCGGCAAATAAGGGAGCCCAAGACCAGTCCGTATTTGATATTCCCAATAACTGGCCAATTTCCGAGAACTGCACTCCCCCATTTTTACTTTCAATCCCCGTATTCATTTGTAACATATTACGCATATACTGATGATTAAAACCCATTTTTACATTAAAATC
>CAXBLH010000446.1:0-4825 GCA_963976315.1 uncultured Dyadobacter sp. | reverse complement strand
TAGCTTGGTTGGTAGGGCTAGAATCACGAGAGATATACGCCCCTACTTCGGGATCGAAGCCTGAGTATTTGGTAAGTGTGTAAACATTTTGTGCACCCACCGAAACCCTAACACCACGAATGATTTTTTGCTTTGCAATTAAAGAAGCCGGCACATTATAAGAAAGTGAAATATTTTTCAGCCGGATGAACGACCCATCTTCGACCCACTTATTGGTGATCTTGTTGTAGTTCCCATTAGGTCCATTAGAAATACGGGCTACGTCGGTATCAGGATTTCCCAATACTACTTCTCCATTATCACTGGTAATTAATTTGGCATAGTCCATAGAGTGGATCAGCATGTTACGGCTTAGGTTAATATTATTTGGATTAGAATTTTGTCTGGCCAAATAGTTATAAACATCATTTCCGTAAGTAGAAGTCAACAATATACTCAGGTCAAAACCTTTGTAAGAAAAAGTGTTGGTAAGACCTGCATACATTTTCGGCCAAGGATTTCCAATTCCAGTAATGTCTTTTTCATTAATAATACCATCCTCGTTCACGTCTTTGTATTTCACATCTCCAACCCAGATATTATCCTCATTGATGGGTAGTTTCACACCGTTGTTATCCACTGGTATAGCGCTTGCTTCTATTTCAGCCACATTTTGGAAAATACCTTCCTCCACATATCCTCTAAACAACCATGGTGCTTTGCCTACTTCCGAACGTTGTGTCCAGTCGGACAACCACCAGGAGGTACGGTCTACAAAAGCACTTTCTGAATAGAAGGATTTGATAGTCGTTTTAAATTTGGAAATATTAAAGTTGGTCTCCCATTTGAAACCACCCTTATTGATATTGGTGGTGTTTAAAGAAAATCCAAAACCTTTGTTTTGTAAAGCTCCGATATTAACCGGAGGAGCTCCCACAGATCCTGTTCCATTGGAACCCATATACCAAGGTAATGGCTGATCCATCAACAAATTGTTGGTGTTTTTAACATAATAATCAAATTCAAACTGAACTCGATTTTGGAACAAAGCAACGTTAATTCCAAAGTTATCCGTTTTTGTTTCTTCCCATTTAAGTCCTGGGTTGCTATATCGCGTAGGTAGGAAACCTGTTGTAGTTGGAGTAGCCCCAGAACCCAAGGGAGAATAAATACCACCACTGCCTCCTTGGTTACCAGTTACACCAGTTTCAAACCTCAGTTTTAACTCATTAATAAATGAAACGTCAAAAAATTCTTCTTGAGAAATACGCCATGCTGCCGAAACAGAAGGAAACACACCCCATTTATTATCCTTACCAAAGTTGGCAGAACCATCACGACGAACGGTTCCCATGACAATGTAGCGATCCCCATAATTATAATTCAATCGACCCAAATACGACTCCATCGCCCAAGTACCCGATCCTCCTGAGTTGGTTGCCGTTAAGGCATCGCCTGCATTTAGGTCCAGAATATCATTGGTCAAAAAGCCCATTCTGGTAGCAGAAACATTTTTCCAATCCGATTCCTGAGATTCATGACTTACCATCACGTTCAGGCTATGCTTTCCAAACTGTTTGTTGTATTCCAACAGTTGGTTCCAGTTCCAGTAGGTATTGGTACCGTTTACATTGGTAAGTGTCGCATTTACGTTTTTCGCCCAGCCGATCGAGTAGGTTGGGAGGTAATACGTCGAGCTTGAAAAACCTAAATTGGTATTGAAAGAAGAACGGAAATTAAGTCCCTTCATAATTTCAATACCTAAATTTAGGCCGCCCAAAAACTGGCGTCTTACCAAATTATTCGTGGTTAGGTTTGCAATAGCTATCGGATTAACGGGCGCAAACTGGTTGGCACCGTTTGTTTCGTCACCACCACCCCATGTTCCATCAATATTTTTGACAGGGACCTGAGGAGTCAATTGTAATGCGTTCGCAATTACGTTTTCCTGACTGGTAGTTAACTTATCATTGGTTTGGTTAAAGCTTAAATTAGCTCCAATACTTGCCCACTTACGAGGCTTATTGTCTAGGTTCAAACGGAAGCCATAACGGTCAAAACCGGATCCTATGGCTACACCTGCTTGTTTTAAATATTCCCCAGACAAATAATAGGTAGTGCGATCATTACCACCACTAAGGCTTAATTGATGTTTTGACATGGGAGCATTATTGAAAAGCTCATGCTGCCAGTCTGTTCCTGAGCCTAATAATGATGGATCCAAAAACTCTCCAGGAGTTTCGCCGCCAGCAATTTCATGGTACTCTCCAACCATTTGCGCATACTGGCGCAGGTTCATTACCGTTAACGGCTTTGGAGGTGTTTGAACGCTATATTGAAAACCATAAGAAATTTTGGTATCACCCGCTTTCCCTCTTTTGGTAGTAATAATTAAAACCCCATTGGTGGCACGAGAACCATAAATAGCCGTGGCCGAAGGCCCTTGTAGTACTTCAATGGATTCGATATCTGCAGGGTTAAGTCCTGCCAAAGGATTGGAAGAACTCTGTGCTCCATAAGACACGGATTGCCCTGGAATTTGTACACCATCCACTACATAAAGTGGCTCATTGCTTCCATTGATCGAGTTCACACCCCGAATATTAACCGAAATACCACCACCGGGCTGTCCAGAGTTTTGGGTAACATAAACCCCTGCACTACGCCCTTGTATAGCCTGTTCAATCGTAGTATTCAGTGTACGGCCAATTTCTTTCGCCGAAACCGAAGTTTGTGCAGTAGTAAGATCGGCTCTTTTCATTTCGCCATATCCCACCACCACTACTTCTTCCAGTGCCTTGGTATCCACCGATAACGAGACATTTAAGACCGTTTTGTTACCTACAACAACTTCTTTAGAAAGATAACCCACGAAGGAGAAAATCAAAACAGAATTAGCATTGGGCACTTCCAAATTATAATTACCGTTCATATCCGTTGTTGTTCCTTTTGGTAAGCCTTTTATTACAATGCTTACTCCAGGCAACCCTTCTCCTTTTTCATCAGTAACACTTCCCTTTACCTCCACGATGGTAGAGGCTGGGTGTAACAAACGATGGGTGAGCATTTCTGCCATGGCCATCTCACTTTTGGAAGTCAGTGGAGACGGCATTTCATAGGTTTCTACTATTGGCACCAAATTCTCCGAGAGGTTCTTTTTCCGCTTCACCACAATTGTTTTTTCAATAATGGTATAAGTAAGTGGCTGGTTTTCAAAAACCTGATCCAGTACCTGCTTCAAATCCTTATCATTAGACTTGACGGTAACTGGTAAAGTATGTTTCAATAAACGGTTGTTATACAAGAAGTTGTAGCCTGTTTGCTTACGAATCTCATTAAACACTTTTTCAAGCGCAATGTTGTTTCCGTTAATCTTTACGGTTTGGGAATATACCGCAGCGCTAACCTGCATAAATGCAACCAGAAATAGGAAAGCTGTAAGCTTCATAATTCGTGCAATTTTCTGTTTGGTTTGAAAGGTCATTAGCCCGACAAGCGAATGGATTGGTCGTTGGGTCAGGCGAATAAACCCACATTGATTAAGTAAAGCATATTTCATACTTTTACATGGTTTGGTTAATTGTAAATAGATTTGTTTCGTAAAAAATTAAAACTGTTGACTAACCTTACTTTACGCTTTACCAATCCTTGCCGGGATTTGGTGCTGCTCGGCGCTTTGGTTTCGTACCCAAAGCGCTTTTTTATTTAGTCGACCCGTTCACAAAGTCATTGGTCTTTTTGCATGGGTTTATTTTTAGGGTTAATAATTGGTTATGGGTGTCTATTATAAACTTCTACTTGTTTTCCTTTAATAGTAAATTTTACGTCTCCCCCCTCTTCCAGAATGTTAAGAACGTTGGAGATTGCCACATTTTTTGAAATATATCCTGTAAACTGGTCGCGCGGTAGATCCCCTACAAAAGCTACTTCTAGGTCATACCATCTGGCCAACTGGCGCATCACTTCTTTGATATCGGTATCTTTAAATTTGAAATACCCTTCTTTCCATGCCACTGCGGCTTCGGCGTCCACTTTTCTTACTGATATTGGAGAAACATTTCCTGCGAAAGCTTTAAATAAAGATTGCTCCCCTGGTTTCAGTCGAACGCTGTCGCCAGGTTGGCTACTCTCGGCATTCATGGTATATACCTTCACGCTTCCTTCCAGCAAAGTGGTTTTTATTTCCGCTTCATCACCATAGGAATTGACGTTGAAATGCGTACCAAGTACCTCTATGTACTGGTTGTTGCAAAACACCTGAAAAGGAATTCGCTTTCCCCGGTCATATAGGCCTGCTACTTCAAAATAAACTTCTCCAGTGATTTTAACTTTTCTAGTAGCCGTGTTAAATGCTGCAGGAAACTGAATAGAGGACTCCGAATTAAGCCAAACCTTGGTACCATCCGAAAGTGTAATGCGGTATTGACCTGCTTTTGGCGTACGCAATACATTCATTTTCATCTGTTTTTCAACCCCGTTTTTCTCAGATTCAGCAACATAAGCCAATTGACCTTCCGAAACTTTTGTGATTTGTATACCCGACTGGTTGGCAATCTCTCCGTCAATAGCATCCGTAAGATTGATAATCCTACCGTCCGCCAAGGTCAGTGATGCCCGGTTAGTTCCTGGAGGAATGTCGGTAACTTCGGAGGGCGTACTTGTCGTTGCCACTTTTTGACTTGTACCCTTGAAATAATAATAACTCATGCCTGCAAGCATTAGTAGGAGCAAAGAGGCTGCGATTCGAGAATAACTAAGCCACATAGAACGTACGGGTTCTTGTTCAGGCTCGTCTTCTTCCGATGCTAAATCACTTAATTTATTTTCAATGTTTTGGATCAATTCT
>CAXBLH010000445.1:0-4832 GCA_963976315.1 uncultured Dyadobacter sp. | reverse complement strand
AACTGCTGTGGTAAAATTTTTTAGTTCTGGAGCCTCTTATTAGTCTGATCTCGTAAGCTTTAATTCGCTTCCAAACAACTGTATAGAGGGATTTGGGGCTCAGGTGTGTTTATTTCTGACTTGTTTGACGATTTTAACTGCAGACATCATGAGTATTGCAAAAACGATGAGACCAGCAACACCCCACAGCCAATCTACCGTATTTTTTAAAACTACCAGAAACACGATGGCAAATAGGATTATGGTGGCCACTTCGTTATACAGCCGTAGTTGTCCTGATGTAAAGCGAAATATATTCTGGCGAAGCTCTAGCATGATTTTGCGGGTGTAGGAATGATATACTATTAATCCTACTACAAATCCTAATTTCAGTTTCATCCAGTCTTGTTCTAGCCATTCTGGTGTAATATACAACATGATAGAGCCAAAAATTAAAGTAAGCCAAGAGGCTGGATTCATGATTGCATTCCACAGTAATTTTTCGGATTTAGCATATTCTTTGCTCAAGATATTTTTTTCTATTTCATTTTTATCCTGCGCCTCGGTGTGGTATACAAAAAGCCGAGGCATATAAAATAGGCCTGCAAACCAGCTAACAACAAAAATGATATGCAAAGCTTTAAAGTGTAAATAGGTCATTGTCCGCTGTTTTGTTTTGAAGTTCCGCCTGATTGTCGATCGAAATTGTTTCAAATTTCGTAAATATTCGGTGAAAGCCAGAATAAACTTTCTAATGCAATTTTTCGTTGAAATGAAATAACCAAAAACTAAAAATTCAATATGATAAATACAAGAATATCATTGGTAACAGGTATACTCCTTTGTGGACTAGTGGTTATATCCTGTGCGCAGTCAGAGAAAAAGAAAAAGTCAAAATCCATCGAGAGTTCGGCTGATTTAGCTAATACGGAAATTGCAATATTTGGTACTGGTTGTTTCTGGTGTACCGAAGCGGTGTTTGAATCCTTAGAAGGGGTCAAAGAAGCGGAGTCTGGTTATGCAGGTGGTGCCAATGCCAATCCAAGTTATGAACAAGTTTCGACCGGAACCACTGGCCATGCAGAATGTGATCGTATTTATTTTGACCCTAAAGTAATTACATACAAAGAAATGCTGGAAGCTTTTTTCCGTAGCCATGACCCTACATCTCTTAATAAACAAGGCAACGATGTGGGAACGCAATACCGTTCCGTAATTTTTTATACTACGAAAGAACAAAAGGAGATAGCTGCTGAAACAATCACCGAATTGAATAAATCAGGGGCTTATACTAAGCCTATAGTCACCGAATTAGTAAAGGCACCTACCTTCTATGTGGCGGAGGATTACCACCAAAATTATTTTGCGAATAATCCAGACCAAGGCTATTGTGCGTTTGTGATTGCTCCCAAGCTGGATAAATTTAAAAAGGTTTTTAAGGATAAACTCAAAAACTAGCATGTAGGGAGTTATGTAGTGTACTTACTCAGAAATGTAAGTGGCACTCTTTTTTTGTCCGTTAAATAAGTAGTGCTTGGCATAGTTTTGAAGGGAATTAATATTACACTTATTTTGTGTTCGTGATTATTAACAAAACCGTCTATTACAATGAAAAATTATTTATTAATGCTTTTGGTTGCTGCTGTAATCAGTTTAGTACCAAACGAATCTTACGCTCAGTTTGAAAAAGGAGATAAAATTTTGAATCTTGGAATTGGAGGTGGTGGATATGGCTTTTACAGTAGCGGTTTCGCAGTGGGAGGATCATTTGAATATGGTATTCATGATTTTGTCAGTGTTGGAGCTCAAGCTGATATTAAATTCTATAATTATGGCTATTTAGTAGGGCCTAAAAGTAATTATGTAGCTCTTCCAATTGCTGCAAGAGGTTCCTATCACTATGGTAAGCATTTTCTAACAATTGACAATTTGGACTTATATGCTGGGCCCGCCTTGGGTATAAATATTGATAATAATCAGTATTACACAAATTCAGTGATTGTTATCGGTGTTTTTGCTGGAGCAAGATATTATTTCAAGCCTGCTATGGGCGGGTTTGTTGAGTTTGCTGGAGGAAATAACATGATACCAGCCAAGGTAGGTTTATCCTTCAAGTTCTAAAAACTTAATTTTTCCAATTTGACTAAGGCCAGTCGTAACGACTGGCCTTAGCTGTATTTAATGATCATCATTCGGTGGGCTTAGTATCCCTAATTGGTCGCATTCTTTTCTTTTTGGGGTTGACTTATCAATTGGGGGATTAATCTCAAACTTTTTAAGTTTATAATAACATTTCCTTGAAGTATAATGGCATTTGATTGATGATTGGTGAAATTGCACATTTTTAATTTACTTTACATAAGAGTTTGGCATACTATATGACAATACTGGTTTTTTGAACAAAAAAAATATACTATATGAATGTTGCCATAGTAACTGGATCGGCCGGTTTAATTGGAAGTGAATCTGTAGCCTTTCTTTCTGAGAAATTTGATGTTGTTGTCGGTATCGATAATAATTTGAGAGAGTATTTTTTTGGAGCAGATGGGAATACAGATTGGAACAAGAACCGAATTCAAGAATCATTTTCTAATTACAAGCATTACGCAGCGGATATTCGCGAAGTAAGCCAGCTTGAACCGATATTTAAAGAATATGGTACTGATATAAAATTAATAATTCATGCAGCGGCACAGCCAAGCCACGACTGGGCAGCGCGTGAGCCTTTTACTGATTTTGGTGTAAATGCGGTGGGGACTTTGAATATGCTCGAAATGACCCGTTTGAATGCTCCAGATGCCGTATTTATCTTCACTTCTACCAATAAAGTTTACGGAGATAATCCCAATTATTTGCCGCTTGTTGAGCTGGAGACGAGGTGGGAAATTGACGAAAATCATGCCTATTTCAAGAATGGTATTGATGAGCAACATAGTATTGACCATACTAAACACTCTGTATTCGGCGCATCTAAGGTTGCTGCGGATATCATGGTGCAAGAATATGGAAAGTACTTTGGAATGAAAACGGGTGTTTTCCGTGGTGGATGTCTTACTGGCCCCAACCACTCCGGCGCACAATTGCATGGTTTCTTAGCGTATTTGATGAAATGTGCTATTACTGGAAACCATTATACCATTTTTGGCTATAAAGGAAAGCAAGTACGCGATAATATCCATAGCCATGACTTGGTAAATATGTTTTGGCATTTTTACCAAAATCCTCGTGGCGGGGAAGTGTATAATGCAGGTGGTGGGCGTTTTGCCAATTGCTCTATGTTAGAAGCTATTTCACTTTGTGAGGAAATTACTGGAAATAAATTATCCTATTCTTATTCTGAAACCAATAGAATCGGTGATCATATTTGGTATGTAAGTGACCTGTCTAAGTTTAAGGATCACTACCCAACCTGGAACTGGGAATTCGGCTTAACCGAAACCTTAACGCAAATTCACGACGGAATTTCTTACCGTCTAAGTCATAAATAAAACTTCATATTAACCTTCTGAAGTGAAATTCAGAAGGTTAATTCACTCACACCCTATTCATGAAGGAAAGCTATGTAATTATTATTCCTCAATATAATGACTGGGAGGCATTGAGTTTATTGATTGAAAAAATCAATCTCGATGTTGCACCTGAAGTAATTTCAAATACCACACTCTTAATTATTGATGATTGCTCCACGATAGATCAAAATATTCCTTTTCCTAAGTTTAATGGGAAGGAAATAAAACTTTTGCGTTTATACCGAAACTTGGGGCATCAAAAATCCATAGCAATCGGCCTTTCTTACACTGCACAACACCTTCCAGCCGACAAAGTGATCGTCATGGATGCAGATGGGGAAGACGCTCCTGCAGATATTAATGCTTTAATTAGCAAATCAAGGGAGGAACCTAACAAAATAATATTTGCAGAAAGAAGAAAAAGAAATGAAGGCTTTTTGTTTCGGTCCTTCTATGTCATATATAAAATTATTTTTAAACTGCTCACTGGTAAAGTAATTACTTTTGGCAATTTTAGTCTTATTCCACGCAACCGACTTCATAATTTAGTAAGGGTCTCCGAAATCTGGAATAACTATCCAGGGGGAGTTATTCGTTCCAGAATTCCTTATAGCTCCACTCCTACTGACCGTGCAAAGCGGTTGGCCGGAAATAGTAAAATGAACTTTGTATCGTTGATTTTACACGGGCTGAGCGCTATTTCTGTGATGGTAGACACCACAGCAGTTAGAATATTGATAGCTTCGATTTTGATGTCAATCTGTGCGGTATTCATTATTGTATTTATTTTGTTTCTTAAACTGATCGGAAATGCCACCCCTGGCTGGGCCTCTACGCTTAGTAGTACCTTGGTAATCTTAATGATTCAGTCGTTCATGATTGCTCTTTTTCTTGTTTTCATGGTACTACAGAATCGGACTACTCGACATTTTATACCTGCAGTTCATTATGTTGATTTTGTAGATAAAGTAGAAACTATTGTTTAAAATGATATCCTTCGATTCAGCTCCGACTGTTTACTGGTTTTTGTGTTATATTTTTGCGGTCCTGGTGATCGCAGAAGCGTATTTCAAAAAAACACCCCATCTCGTTTTCGTAATTCTGTCCATTTTACTATTTATCGTTTGTCGTTTGCCGGTTATAGTATTCAATAGAGAACTAAATCCTGATGAAAGCCAGATGATCAGTCATGCGATTACTTTGCTTCAGGATCCAGTTTATTGGCGCTCCGTGGATGGTACTACCATAGGCCCTCTTGATAATTATTTTATTTCTATACCTGGCTTATTGGGGTTTACCCTTGATTATACGGCCACTCGTTTTATGGGCGTGCTGGCAAACTGT
>CAXBLH010000444.1:0-4859 GCA_963976315.1 uncultured Dyadobacter sp. | reverse complement strand
CGTTGCCCAAATTATGGAAATTGGAACTGCCGAAAACAAATTCAGCTTGGGCACCATGGCTCCTGATTTCGTACAGTCATCATTTTGGGTAGTATTATTATATGGTTTCTTTATGAACCTGAATAACTTTGGGATGGATCAAAATTATGTCCAGCGATACCATACTACTGGATCTATTAAAGAAGCATCCAATTCTGTTTGGCTTTGCGTATACCTATATCTTCCTGTTTCATTATTATTCTTTGTGATTGGATCCAGCTTGTTTGCTTATTACGAAAGCAACCCTGAATTACTTTCAACGATCAAAATGACGGCAGCTAGCGAGCTACTTCCCGGAGGAACTCCAGAAGCAATAAAGACTTTGGCGGCAACACTAAAGCCCTCTGACTATGGTGATAAAATAATGCCTCACTTTATGGTGAGTAAGGTGCCAGTCGGATTATTAGGAATTATTGTTGCAGCTATCATGTCCGCAGCTATGAGTACCATTAGCTCGGGAATGAATGCTTCGGCCACCGTTTTTTCAGTGGATATATACCAGCGTTATTTCAAAAAGGACATGAATCCAAAGCAATCACTCCAGTTTCTTTATATCGCCACTACTGTTTTTGGGGTGTTGGGAATGCTCACTGGTATTGCATTAATAGGTATTAAAAGTGTCCTAGATGTTTGGTGGTTACTATCAGGAATTTTCGCAAGTGGTATGCTTGGGCTCTTCTTGTTGGGAATCATTTCTAGAAATACCAAAAATACAGAGGCCTTAATTGCCACCATGATAGGACTGATTGTCATTGTATGGATGACATTTTCGCCAAACCTTACGGGCGAATATGCTTATCTAAAATTCCCACTACACCAAAACATGATTATGGTGGTTGGAACTTTAACGATATTCCTCATCGGGGTTCTCCTTACCAAATTTAAAGGAAAACGAATCATTAATTAATAGTAAATATATTACGTAAACTCTCTTTTTTTTCAAACTATCACAGCCCATGGAAACTTCAGATTCACCATCACTCGTTTTACCGAAAGGATTTATTCCTGTGATGTTAACTCCATTTTTAGATTCAGGGGAGATTGACTTTCCCGGCCTGAAATTGTTAACCGAGCTCTATATAAAAGCAGGAGCAACTGGTCTTTTCGCAAATTGTCTTTCGAGCGAAATGTATGAACTTACTCCCGATGAAAGAATAGCAATTACCCAAACCGTCCTAGATCAAGCGGCCGGCCGGGTACCTGTGGTAGCAACGGGGACTTTCGGTGGACCTATTTCCGAACAAGCCGCTTTTGTAAAACGTATATATGGCATCGGAGTACAGGCTGTCATCGTCATTACGGGACTTATGGTGCAAGAAGAGGAATCTGACGACGTGTTTATCGAAAACGTTAAGGAACTATTGGCTGCAACACCAGGCGTTCCTCTCGGTTTTTATGAATGCCCGGTACCCTATAAAAGAGTAATTAGCTCTAAAATTCTTGACCAACTATTACCTTCTGGAAGAATTGTTTACCACAAGGACACTTGTTTGGATGCAGTAGAAGTTAAGAAAAGAATTGAAGCGGGGAAGGATTATAATTTCGGTTTGTATGATGCCTATATGGTAAATGCCGTTTCGTCTTTATCCGACGGGGCAGCAGGTTTGTCCTGTATTCAAGGTAATATTTATCCAGAATTAATTACCTGGATTTGTGACAATTACAATAATACAGAAGCCGATGAGCAACGTAAAAAGGTACAGCAATTTTTTGTAGATTCAATGGATTTAGTACATACCGCTTATCCTACCATCGCAAAATATAGCTTACAAAAACGTGGACTTCCCATCTCTCTATTTACTAGAAGAGACATCGAAGAACTGACACCAGAATTAAAAACAGCAATGGATCAATTATTGGTAACAACCGATAAACTTTATCAAGAAATTGGCATCAAAGGTGCATTTGCAGCGTCCTAAGCCCCCTATACCGAACCCTGAAATAGGTACGATTGAATCATTTCAGGGTTTGGTTCTAGTAATAAGAAAGATATTAGCTCTAAACTCTAATTTCCCAAGACGATGAATTTTCCTGACCAACAAATTCTTACACGTGTTACTCAAGGTGATGAAGTAGCTTTTTCGCAATTGTATACTCATTTTCGGACTCCAGCGGTTAAATTTTGTACCACTTTGCTCAAAGACTACGACGAAGCCGAGAACGTTACCCAAGAAGTATTTGCAAAAATATGGGATCGAAGGTGTCAAATAAAACCCGAATATAGTTTCCAATCTTATCTTTTTGTGAGTTTGCGGAATCAAATTTTTGATCAATTTAAAAAGTTAGAAAAAGATCAACTACTCAGAAATCAATATCTCGAAAACATTAAATTATTGGAAGATGATGATTCTGAATTAAAGGAAGCAAATATCAATGCGATCAAGTCGGCCATTAATGGCTTATCGGAAAGGCGTAAACAGATTTTCAAACTCAACTATGAAGAAGGCAAATCATACAAGGAAATTGCCGCTAATCTCAATATCTCTACCAATACTGTTAAGAATCAATTAATCAAGGCAAAGCAAATTCTACGAGATAAGCTATCATTTCCCAAATACAAATTAAGCTAATAGAATAAGCCCTCCTTATTCAGTCTCTAATCACTTAGTAAAGCATACCGTTTGAAAACGAATTTCTAAAATAGAATATAATTAATTCAATAAAACTCTTTCATAAACTCAGATTTAATCCTAGAATTATTCTATAAAATCAATCAATTCCATAAATTGTTTATTATCTTAGTATTAACATCGTGATCAGGATTTGTGGCTAATTGTATTTAAAATTAAGTTTGTCCAATTAGATACGTTTTTTTTGTAAAGTGTAAAAACGCAACTGATCATTCATAAAAATAAGACCTTGTAACTTAGCTACTTAAACTTTTATAAGATTGGAGAAGGCGCATTCAGATTCCGACTTATGGTTAGCCTTTCAATCAGGTGATCAGGATTCTTTTGCCCAAATTTACCAGCTACATATTAATGAGCTGATTAGTTATGGATACCGGGTTACATCCGATCGGCAATTGATTAAAGATAGTATTCAGGACCTCTTCCTCCACTTATGGACGCATCGGGAAAACCTTACACAAACCACCTCCATTAAGTTTTATCTTTTCAGGTCATTAAGAAACAAAATATTACGTAATTCAAATCCAACAGTATCCTCTTTTGACGTAGATGATCATATTTTTGATTCTTTAATTGATTTACCCTTCGAGTATAATTTAACAAACCAAGAGCTAGAAATACAGCAATCAGAACGACTCAAAAATGCCATACATGGTCTCAGCCCAAGACAAAGAGAGGCCATCATATTCCGTTATGAAAATGACTTTACGCTGGAAGAAATAGCCCAAATTATGAAACTTTCGAACCAATCGGTACGCAATCTTTTGCATCGTGCAGTAAGCCAGCTGAGACATCATTTCGAAATCGTAAGCCCCCTTCTTCTTTTACTTTTCAATTTATAAAAATATTTTTCTGACTTGTTGGGTACAAATTACATTTATTCTGATTTATAGATTAGATAGAAATTTACCATGCCCAAAGAATACAAAAAATACAGCGTAGAAGACTTTGTAAAAGATGAAAATTTCATCTTATGGGTAAAGTATGAGGAGCAGTCGCTAGGGGCTCTTTTTGATCAAGTAGTAAGAAACTACCCCTATCAAAAAGAAACTATCGACCAGGCCAGAGTCATGGTAAAACAACTTTCTCGTAAAACCAACGACGAAAACCAAACCAATGACGTTGCTGAAATTTGGAGCAATATAACCTACGAAATCCACGGTCAGCATCGACAAGAAAAGCGTACTATTGGTTGGCTGAGTATGATTTCGGCAGCATCCATCCTCGTGCTGGTAGGATTTGGTATCTGGCTTTTAAAAAGCGGCAAACCGAAGATGACCTATGCCCAGCTTACGGAGTCGCTCCCTTATCCTGTTCAAGAAGAAGCTAGCACGCCAGATATTCCTAAAAAAATTATTCTACCGGATGGCAGTGAAGTAACCTTAGACTCCAATAGTAGGATAAGCTTTGCGCCAGATTTTAATGGTGCCGTAAGGGAGGTATATTTATCAGGTTCTGCTTTTTTCAATGTTGTCAAAAACCCAAAAAAGCCATTTTTAGTTTATTCCAATGAAGTGATCACACGGGTTGTGGGAACAAGCTTTAAGATAAGCGCTTTCGACTCTGAAAAAAATGTAGTGGTTTCTGTAAAAACAGGAAAGGTATCCGTACTTACCAATCAATCGCAACCAGCAACAGCGCCACAAGCGGTAAGTTTGTTACCCAATCAGCAAGCCATTTTTTCACGTGAAGAAATGCGGTTCATCAAACAAGATATCAAATATAGTACCGTGGCTAAAACAGAAGCTATAGCAACGGTTTCTAAGTTTTCAAACACTCCAGTTCCAATCATTTTACAATCACTTGAAGATCAGTCTCAAAGGAAGATTCACTATGACCCGGCAATTTTTTCGAATTGTAGGCTTACAACTTCTTTTCAGAATGAAACATTGATAGAAAAGCTTGAAATAATTTGCGAAGCGATTGGTGCCACCTATGAATTAAAGAATAATGAAGTTTCTATTAAAGGAAACGGCTGTAATTAATTTTTCTCTAAACCTTGTCTTATATGATTAAATAAACCACTTATTAAAAAAGCCGATAACGGTTCCAGCGCTATCGGCATTCAAATTCCCTTTTCGCATTTCCAAAAATGACATCCGAAGAAGTTCGGTGAAGGGACTGTTATTGCTTTTGTCAAACAAGAACAACTCAAAATTAATGAAAAAAGAGCTACTTACACAGGAAAAC
>CAXBLH010000443.1:0-4879 GCA_963976315.1 uncultured Dyadobacter sp. | reverse complement strand
GGTAACCAAAAGCTAAAATTCATTTAAAAACCGTTTTGGAACATAATAGGAAATCGGATTGCAGTACGAAATAAGTCGTAGTATTGTCTATCAACTACCCTTTTAGTATGCTGTAAATTCACCCAAGTTAAATAATAAATTAATTATACTAGCCCAACGTTAAATTAGAACTAACCCTATGAAAATTTCCTTTTGGAAGCACCATCCTCACAATGATCAATCGGGTAAATTATTAGCCCATCAATCCATTGAACTTCAAGCTCAATTTAATTTTGATTTTTTAAAACTTACTCCGGCAGGGAACTGGCTTACCACTTGTTATAATATAAAAGATTGTAATATGGAAGGCGATAGCCTCGGTCGTAGGATGATTTTAGAACCTGGACTAAGAAATAAAGAAGACCTACAGAATATTCCTGACCTTGATTTTAACAAAGGCTTGTTAAAGGAAATTTTAACGGCTGCCGAAATAAGTGTTGCAGGCTCAAAAGCTCCCGTTTACGCGACCATTTTCTGTCCCCTTTCCCAGCTCATCCAAGCTTGTGGAATGGCCTTTTTCTTAGAAACAGCCCAGACTAACGCCCCACTTATCCACCAGGCTCTAGCAAAGATCACCTCCAATACGATTGCGGTATTGCACGCCTTTAAGAATAGGAACGTCAAAGGACTTTTTTATGTAACTCAGCATATGCAACCCGAAATACTTTCGGAAGAGCTATATCGACAATTTGGTTTGGAAGCCGATAACAGTACCTTGAAAGTTGCTTCCAATTTATTCGATCATATTCTATTTCACCTTCATGGGGAAAAAGTATATGCCTGTTTGCCCCAACATATTCCAAATTTGCAAGTACACGTCTCCTCGAACTCCTTAGATACGGAAAAGTATAATACCCATGGTTATCCCATCATTTACGGTCTGAGCCCCCAAGTATTAGAAGAGGCCAATAATTTTGAGGATATAGAAGTAATACTCAGTAAACTTCCAAGCTTAGACTTAATCACATGTGACTGCGTTTTACCGCTCGATTTTCCGGATGATAAAATACGATTATGGTGCGATTATGTGGGTCATTTAAAGGTAAAATCCGAAGGCTTAATGGCAGTGTAGGGAAAAGTTCATGGTAAAAAAATAGAGTACATCCACTGTCCATCTGCTCCCCAGTACAAACATAATCGCAACTTATGCAATCAGGATTTAAAACATTGCCTATTAATGAGGACTTTAAGCCACTATCTCCAGAATGGATAAATGGCACGGTATTCAGCTATTTCAGTAATATTGCGTCAAAGTATCCGAACAAAGTAGCCATCCAAAACAACGAGCAGCAATTTACCTATGCTCAGGCGCTTAAAATAGTTTCAAGTATTGCCCAATCTATTTCTAGGTATTCGGAAATAGATTCTCCAGTTATTATTTATCTTGAAAATGATCCCTATTTTGTTTTTTCAATGATCGGTACTTTGGCTACTGGAAAAGGATATTTACCATTGGACCCAAGTTTTCCGAAAACGAGAAACAAGGATATCATAAAGCATAGTGAGGCCAAAATAATTATTAGTACCCCCACCCTACTGGAAAGCCTGTCCTTTGACGAACCTTTACTTTTTATTGACATCCACGAAGCTATAAAAAATGAAACCCCGTACACGGATGTTTTAAAGAGCACTTCGGAGCAACTGGCATATATAATTTACACTTCTGGGTCCACAGGACAGCCCAAAGGCGTATTTCAGAATCAAAAAAACCTATTACATGACGTAAAACAATATATCAACGCCATTCAATTGGACCCAAAGGATAAACATTCTTTATTGTATTCGCCAAGTGTAAACGGAGCTATACGCGATATTTTCGGCTCTTTACTCACTGGTGCTACTTTGTACCAGAACAATTTACGGAAACACGGTCTTTTATCTTTACCCGACTTCGTAAGTAAGAATCAAATTACCATAGTACACACGATGCCCCCCATTTTCCGAGCCGGAATTTCAAATGGGGTAGCAGATCAGTTTTCAACGGTGCGACTCATATACCTAGCGGGCGATAAAATTTTTGAGGGTGATATCGAATTATACAAACAATTATTTCCGGCTAATTGTTGGGTTTATATTGGAATAGGTTCTACCGAAAATGCCACCATTTACCGTCAATGGTTTTTGAATAAATTGACTAAAATTGGAAGAGGTATTGTGCCGGTGGGTTTTGAGGTAGAAGAACGCCCTATGCATTTAGCAATAGAAGAAAATACCCCCATAGGTACGGGCGAAGTAGGTCAAATATTTGTAACTAGTAAATATTGTGCGTTAGGTTATTGGAAAGATCAAGAGTTATCTAAGCAATTTTTCGACCAACAATTAGATGGTAGCAGGACGGTAAAAACAGGCGACTGGGGATTAATTAACGGCGACGGGCTCTTAGAATTTAAAGGAAGAAGAGATGGTCAGGTGAAAATTAATGGATACAGAATCGAAATTGCGGAAGTAGAAGCAATCATCAGTGGTAGTCCGGGAGTAGAAAACGTATCGGTCTTGATAAGGAATCAGAACGAGAGTAATGCCGCCATCGTTGCCTACATAAAACTACAAAGGTCAATACCTCTGGATGATTTAAAGTTGGTTCTCTCCTCGAAATTATCTGGTAGTATGTTTCCGCCCAAAATCTATGTGCTGGACGAAATTCCAAGTTTAGGGAATTTCAAAACAGATTTACGAGCTTTAAAATTAATAGATGAGCAAAACGCTACACTCGAAACTACCCCGCCGAAAGGGGTTGAGTCGGAGGTGGATGATGATGCAAGGTTTGTAAAAGCACGACTATTAAATATCTGGTGTTCCTTTGCCTCCTTTGAATCATTTCAGAAAAATCAGACGTGGAAAATTGGTGGAGGAAACTCGTTAGAAGCCGTTCATTTCCAAGTGGCCTTGGAACAAGAGTTCCGTATTGAAATCCCGCAAAATTGGATAAGCTCAGAAATGCTACCACAAGCATTAATCAGCAAAATTTCAAAACGCCTACCTGTTGAATCTCGTCAGGACGCACAACTCAGCCGCGATACCAAGTTCCATCTCTATTTTTTTGGCCCCTATTACGGAACCAATGAAACCACCACGCATTATATAAAAGAGCTAGCGAAGAGACTCCCCTTAACGATTGTTCGGTATCCAGATTTTGAAGCTTGGGAACTAGAGAATATTTCTTTTGATAGCATTTCTGATGCCATAGACTTAAATCAGTTTTCCAATGGGGAAGTTAAAATTTTTATTGGCCTCTGTATGGGCAGCGTTGCAGCGTTCCGCACCTTAAACAGACTGAAACAACAAAACCTAGCCGCCAATTTGGAACTTTTGGTTTTGGACTATCCCGTACAAAGCCAGTCTACCCTTTCTCGTAGATTAATCAACCTGCCGTGGAAAATACAACATCTACCCTTCAAAACTTTGTCTGAACTCGTCTTTTCCAAAATCCAGAATCTTATAAAAACAGTCCCTAAAAACTCCATTTCGAAAGGCCCTGACTCGGAGAAAACTGAAAAACAAAAGAAGCTGGATCAGATTATTGCTAAAATCATGAGTCAACAACGCGAGTTTGTTTTTGAAGAAATGACTATCTATTTATTCAAATCTAATACCCGATGGACCCAAAACATGGATTACGGATGGGGGAAATATGCGCGTGAAATACATCGAATTGATTTGAATTTTAATCATGGGGATATTTTTGCAGCACCAGAAAACCGTCAAAAACTTCTAAATAATACCTTGGCAATTATTGAGTTGATTAAACAAAACCACCACTCGGTAACCGAAAATAATAACGCCGAAGTAATCGTTTCATAAACTAAAAAAATACCTATTAGCACTTTAACAGTTGTGGTCATAACAGTTAAAGTGCCAATTTTTAGTTAATGAAGAGCCTGTTTAAAAATTAACCAATAGTTTGTTTATGCTATTTTTTGGCTATAAAGAAAGCAGTACTATTTTGAAACAGAATTGTGAATAGGAAAGGATAATTCATCCAATAAAAAATTTGTCCATTTACCCTTACCAGATCTAATACTATTTCTTCTAATTTTGACTATTTTCTAAATCCCTTGCTGGAATACAAAAAATAATTGAGTCGGTAAGATGAAAACTGTTGGGTTTTCTGCTTTCCGCAGAAATAACCTGCAAAGGTTGAAATTCCGCAAAGATATCCTTAAATATTTCCTTCAAATTAGCTACCTTCTATTTGGAATCGGCATTTCATTAGTAGTATGACCGACAAGTATACCCTGTGTTTATCCGAAAAATACTGGGAACCCATTAGCTTGTTACCACAATTTTGAGTCCATTTTCATAATTTATTCCTGTTTTTTCAAAAAAAATCCTAATTGTTGTAAGGAACTTGATACTGTTTGGTGTCTTAAAGATAGGTAGTAGAAATATTATTAAATTTATAAATCCTTGAAAAAAGAGTCCGTAAATGTTCCTGTTCAACATACGAAACCTTTTTCCAGCATTGAGATCAATGAGGATCAGAATGAAATGGATAATGGCGTTGATGCTGTAAAGGACGACGAGTTTTTTATAAAAAAATCTATACAAGAGAATCCTCAAAAAGGGGTTGAACTATTATTTTCTAGGTACTACGCTCCGCTATGTAATCATGCTATAAAGTTTGTAGGTTCCAAGGAAGTGGCGGAGGATATTGTTTCAGAAATATTCTATCAGTTCTATTCTAACAAAACCTATGAGACTATTACGGTTTCTTTTCGGGCATACTTATTCAAAAGTGTAAGGAATAGAGGCTATAATTATCTAAAAAGAGAAGTTTCAAGAAATACCTCTCAATTCGAATCTTTGGATCTGATAGATATCCCCTCCGAGGAGCCTGAGC
>CAXBLH010000442.1:0-4884 GCA_963976315.1 uncultured Dyadobacter sp. | reverse complement strand
CGTGGTAGTGTCCACCCTGATGAGCTTATTGGTAGCCTTTACCCTCACCCCCATGATGGCATCCCGTTTTGCTAAATTGGAACAGCTGACTAGTAAAACGTTATGGGGAAGATTTATTCTGGCTTTTGAAGGATTCCTTAATCGGGTAAAAGCATTTTATGGTAGCGCGCTTCATTGGGTTTTATTTCATAAAAGATACCTCTTCCTTACGGTAATATTTTTGTTGGTAAGCTCTATTGCCTTAGTACCAGCTGGATTTATTGGAGCCTCCTTCGCAGGTTCAGGGGACAGGGGAGAACTTGCAATTCAATTGGAAACTGCTTCGGATATGCCCATTCGACAAACAAACTTGCTAGTAAAAGAAGCTGAAAAATTGGTACTCAGCCATCCAGAAGTAAAATCGGTTTATACTTTGGTAGGTACCCAAACGGGTGCAAAAGGGAATACTGAAAACATAGCCGAATTATCGGTTACCTTGGTCGATAAAAATGACCGTCCGTTTACTACTGATGAATTTGGGTCGATGGCAAGAAATGAAATCGAGAAAATCCCTGGGATACAGGTCACTGTTATTCCAACGGGTATTACCGGTGGTGTAAGCTCTCCCATCCAAATTGTAGTGAAAGGAACCGACATTGATAGTGTGTACAAAGCGGCAAACGTAGTAAAGGAGGTGGTAGCAAAAATACCTGGTTCGGATTATGTACGGTTTAGTACCAAAGGTGCTATTAAGCAAATCCAGATTACCCCGTTACGTGACAAAATTGCGATGCGTGGCTTAACACTTCCAGATGTAAGTCAAAGCATTCAGTTGGCCTTTAATGGCAATGACCAAACAGAATTCACCGAAGGAGATGATACCTATAATTTGTTCGTTGCCATCAGCCAGACGGATAAACAGAATATTGAGGCCATTAGAAACCTTTCCTTGAGTAATCAACATGGCCAATTGGTGAAACTTAGTCAAGTAGCAGATATTAAAGAAGTTACCGGACAAACCATCTTACAAAGGACTGATCGTCAAAATTCAATTACGGTTACATCGTCTGCTATTGGCCGACCGTCGGGGACTATCGTGGCAGATATTAAAACTAAACTAGAGACTGTTGCTTTGCCAGTAGGTGTAGATGTTGATTATCAGGGCGATGCTAAAAATCAGGGAGATGCATTTGGGAGCTTGGCCTTTGCCTTAATCATAGCCGTGGTGCTGGTGTATATGGTGATGGTGAGTTTGTATGAAAGTATGGTTTATCCATTTGTGGTTATCTTCTCGATTCCCGTAGCATTGGTAGGGGCATTGTTAGCCATTGCACTTACCATGAACCAACTGACCATTTTTACCATCATTGGTATGATCATGCTGCTCGGCCTTGTAACCAAAAATGGTATTTTGATTGTCGATTTTGCCAATCACTTGAAAGCCGAAGGGATGGATGTTATAGAGGCATTGGTAGAAGCGGGAAAAGAACGTCTGCGACCAATTATTATGACCACTTTTGCCATGATATTAGGGATGTTACCATTGGCGCTTTCGCAAAGTCCAGGATCTGAATTTAAAAATGGTATGGCCTGGGTAATTATCGGCGGTCTTACCAGTTCGTTCCTATTGACGTTGTTTTTGGTGCCATCTGTTTATTTAGTAGTTGAAAACGAATGTGTCGCTGTCGAGGAAATTCGTCTTTGGTTATATCCAATAAACGTTTGATGCCGAGGGCACCTTTTTAAACTGGACCTGCAGATTCTAATCCTGAACGATTTTCTGGTTTTTTGAATATTACTGATAAAGCGCTATTCAAAACCAATCGTGGCCAGGTCGCTTATCTGAAAGATAATAAAAATGCCGTCTGAATAGTTCAGACGGCATTAATCAAGAAATGGAGGTTCAATTAATCCTTATTAGTGCTTCGTTCTAATGGAATTAAACTAGCTCCTTGGGTTAGGGTAATACCTTCTTTTATCTATGATTTTTAAATTAAAAACCTAGCCAAACACCTTTGATATTCAACTTACTTCAAATTATCCTGAATTCGTTTCGCTGCCCTCATATCATAGTCAGAGTCCTTTTGGCCGTCTTTAAGCAAAGCTAAAATTTGTGGCAGCGCTGGTTTCGAATCTGGCCCCATTTGCTCCAAAACATTCAATGCTTGTACCCGTACCATTCGAACAGAACTGGAAAGTGCCTCTTTTAAAACGGCAATCACACTATCTTTCTCTCCCTGGTTATAAAGTGATTCAGCGGCTGCTATTCTGACAGTAACTTCTGGATCTTTCAATAATTGCTTTAGCGTGCTTATCGCCTCTTTTGAATGCTTTTTTAACACAATCGTACCGACTACCGCCCAATAACGAACAACGGGATCTTTGTCTTGAAGTCGATTAATAAGTTCCTGCAAAGAATCCACATTTCTAGAAGATGCTAATTCAGCGGTCTCCAAAATACGTTTTATATCATAATGATTATTTTTGGCATAAACCAATGGCGCAATACTTTCCGAAATTTTGGCCGTCATTCCTTCTGGCATAAATCCAACATCATTACTTTCAATTACCCAGTCATGGTTTGCTTTTCGCATTTTTTGGAGAACTGCCTCATACGCTGGATCATCTGCCAAGTTGTGAATATTATGAGGGTCTTTGTTGACATCAAATAGCTCTTCACTTGGTTTTTCTTCCCAAAATTTACTTTGTACCTTATTCAAACGACCGGCTTTATATTCCGCTTCCCAAGACCCCATAGAAGGAGCCTTCCATAAATACTCTAAATACTGACCATAAATTTTGTGAGGCATATAGTTCCGAATGTACCTGAACTGCTTATCTCGAACCGAACGTGAAAGGTCAATCCGTTCATCCATTCGTCCCCGAAAGGCCTGGGCATATTCTCTTGGCGTGCCCGCTTGTTTGCCCAAAAAAGCAGTCCCCTGCATGTAATCGGGAATAGTAATTCCTACCAAGCTCAACAAAGTGGGCGCAAAATCTAAGAAAGTCACTATACGGTCGGTCTTGCTACCTGCCTTTTCAGGTGCCAAATGAGCATACTTTTCAGGAAAACGAATGATCATTGGAATTTTCAAACCGGATTCGTACATAAACCTTTTACTCCTACCCAATACACCCCCATGATCACTATAATAAAATACTATGGTATTATCAGCAAGACCATTCTTTTCCAAATCAGCTAGTATTTTGCCTACTTGCGAGTCCATGTTTTGCATTTTATCGTAATATTGCGCCCAGTCATGCTTCATTTCAGGGGTTCTAGGATGATAAGGTGGGATAGGCACCAATTCAGGATCATGCAGCAATGAATCATTGGGAATACTTTTATGTACAGCACTTTCATGCGACACGCCCAAATTGAAAATCGCAAAAAATGGTTTATCCTTCGGTCTGTTCAGATAAGTTGCAATCGTATCCGAATCGTCCCAGGACTCTGGTTGATCTACCGTATTGTAATCCTTTTTGGAATTATTGGTGGTATAATATCCTGCCTCTTTAAGGTACTTAGGATAAAACTTTACAAAATCCGGGATTTGATAGGTACTCCGCATATTCTCTGTACCCATGGATGGCGGATACATACCCGTGATCAGCGTGGAGCGAGAAGGCGCACATACAGGTGCAGTGGCAAAGGCATTGGTATATAAAACACCCTCCTTTGCAAAATTATCCAGAACTGGCGTCGTGGCAAAGGTATCACCATAACAACCTAAAAATGGACTATTATCTTCACTTACGATCCATAATATATTCGGTTTCTCTTCCTGTTGTTGGCATCCCAAAAAAAGGCTGGCCACTACACTAATTGCAATAAAAAAACAGTATTTCATAAGCTTAAAATTCGTTAAAAAGGTCCGGGTTGGTTAATGGAGGAAGCGTTTAGAGAGGCTCCAGGCATTTGCCCTCTTTTACCTTTGGCAGGTAATGGTTCTCCTGTTTCCCGATCGTACCAATCGGGTGTGAGGTATTCGGGAACGGTATCACCAGTTTCCTGCTGCCAACGTTTTAATACTCCTCGCAATAGCTTTATCTGGTCAGCATACTGGCTATCGGCTATTTTGTTGGTGGTAGTATAAACATCGGTATTACAATCAAAAAATTCTTCTTCAGGTCTTGGTTTAAGGAAAACATCTTTTTGCAACACACTTAGTTTAGCCGCACTATTGGCTTGTTTTAACGCTATAGCAGCAGGACTTTGATTGGCATCAATAGGGCCCCCATTCGTAAATTCCGGACGTTTATTAATTAGATACAAAAATCCATCTTTGGTTCTAACAGACCTTTCGTAAGCGGAGTAATCATGCCAATTATGTTCCCCAAAAACAAAATCTCTAAAGGGCGAATTGGGATTTTTTAACAGTCTTTTAAAACTCACCCCTTGTACCGTGGTAGGTTTTTCAACTCCGGCCACCTCCAATAAGGTAGGCGCAATATCGATACTACTCAACAAGCTATTGCTCTCTTGATTACCTTTCACCATTTTAGGCCAGCTCACTATAAAAGGGGTTTTTAGCCCCGTGTCATACAGTCTCGTTTTACTTCCAGGAAAGGGTCTGCCGTTATCCGAGGTAAAAACGATTAGTGTATTATCAAAGACGCCTTCCTTTTTAAGCTCATTCATAACGAGTCCTACATAATGATCCAGTCTGGCGATTTCATTATAATAGAGTGCTAGGTCTTTTCGAGTTTCTTCCGAATCGAATAAATTCGTAGGAACTTGAATATCCTTGCTGGGTTGGTGCTGGTAACCTTCTGTTTGACTAGACCACTCCCGATGTGCGTCGTAGGCCGAAAACCAGAAGAAAAATGGTTTCTGCTTGGGTCTGTTCTTAATAATGCCAACCCATTGTAGCTCCCCTCCTTCCCCATTATCCTTTCTGTTTA
>CAXBLH010000441.1:0-4889 GCA_963976315.1 uncultured Dyadobacter sp. | reverse complement strand
CACTTTTAAAGTCGCAAATGGAGTTTTACCATGATCCCTATAAGCTTTGGAATCAAAAGTAAAAACCAATAAGAATTTTATCTAATACAAGTTTGAGGTGGGCACTAGCACATTTGGCTAGCATCCGCCTCAAACTCTCGTTTACGACTAATGTTTGAGGCTATCAGGAAAATACCACACTTATTCCCGTAAACGCCTTCCAATAGGCTTGAAACCATATTATCACACCGTAATTATTGATATAAAAGGTAATTACGAATTTTCAGTACCAAAAGAGTAAACACTGTAAAAATAACTGCATAGAAATACGGTAGCATTGCTGAAACCCACACTTGTACTGCTTTGTGCTCGATACTGGTTTTTTGGACTGGCTGGAAAGTAAAAACAATAGTAAAATGTAATTTGGTGTTATGAGATTTATACTCATTCTACCTTCTATTTATAGTCTTTTTAAGTCATGATGCATCCAAAAAGCTTTTCTCAAATTTATTCAATGAATGCTTTTTGGTCTTTAATAATCTTTGGTGGAGGTTGGAATGTTGGTTTTAAGGATATCAAATTCTTACAGAGCCATTTCGATCATGTTTAAAAAAGTTAGTTTTGCTAACCGTTATGAGTCGGTGCTTGAAGCTTCCACCTGCATTAGGTTATAATTGATCAATGATGCCAAAAGCATCAAACGTTCATAGCAAAGTACTAAAGCAAGGATGCCTACCGACTGCATCGCAGTCGAACCTTTCACAGATGCATAATAGAAGGTTCCATCCAGCTAAATAGTATTATTAAAAAAGGTTACCTTCAAGATAAATTATTTTCCAAATTGTCCGCCATTCAAATTAGACCTTATGAAGGTAGTAGCCAAAAGAATAAAGTTCGTGATTAGCCTAATGGTCTGTTTTTTAATAGGTCTTTCATGGTCAAGTTACGGACAGAAAACCAGTTCTAGCTCGTTTTTAGTTTGTGGGGACAGCAAAATTCTTTTAGTGGATTATACCAATTCCATAGATTCTATTCCGAAGATTATGTGGTCTTGGGACGCTCATTTGGCAGAAGATTTGCCTGAACTTTATCGTACTCGGTTATTCAATACCATGGATGATTGTAAGTCCATCAACAACGGGAAAAGTATACTTGTTTCGTCCTCTTCTGGTGCCATTGGAATTATTGATATGGCTAGTAAAAAGATGGTTTTTAAGGCTCAGGTACCTAATGCTCATTCGGTGGCGGTACTTCCCAATAACAAGATAGTGGCAGCTGCTTCCGTATCTCCTCACGGTAATAAGGTGATGCTTTTTGACAGGAACCAACCTGATACTCCACTTTTTACAGATAGCCTGTATTCTGCTCACGGGCTAGTTTGGGTGGAAAGTGCCCAACTACTTTTTGCTTTGGGTTATGATGTTCTTCGCGCATACCAGCTAGGTGATAATAATACTTTAGTCCAGAAGAACGAGTGGAAATTGCCAGCTAATGGCGGTCATGAATTGAGTCTTTTACCCGATCATTCCGGTTTAATAGTTACGGAACATACGGGATCATGGACGTTTCATTTTACCTCACTTACTTTTACAAAAGTCGAGGGAGTACCGGATGCCGAAAACCTTAAAAGTTTGGAGCGTCATGCCAACGGCCAATTCATTTTTACAGTTCCAGAAGAAAGCTGGTGGACTTTTCATGTCAATTTCAAAAACCCGGAACGCCGATTTGCCTTCCCTGGCATGCATGTATACAAAGCACGTTGGTTTGGGGAATAGCATGCAGATAAGGTTTAACGTGTGAAATATTTTCTTCCGACACCACCGATTTGGAAAACCAAATGGATCAATTGGTATATCAATTGTATGAGTTGACGGAAGAGGAAATAAGGATTGTGGAAGGGAGGGAGTAGGTCAAACAAATGTTTGTTTGTAAATAACTGACCGTTAAGTAAATAGATTCGTAAATGAGGATTCTGGTCATGATTTATAGCTAAATTTAAAGTGGTTATAAATATGTAAAATGATCACTAACTTTTCTTTATCGCCCCGACCCTGCGCCCATTTGTGAATCAGTATATTCTCTCGACTTCCCAAGGAGAAATTGTGCAATATACCAGTCAATGGCCTGCAGCTTTCGAGGTGGTTTTGATTTTTTATCTCGGCGACCGACCGACTCATCAAACGCCTTACAGCAGTTCAGCTATGGTCGGAAAGGATAGCTATCTGGTTGGACCTGTATTGTATAACAATGGCTCGGTAGAGTTTAATGGCCGGTACCATACCTTTATCATTGAGTTTAAATCCGATGGACTGAACAAAATTTTTGGTATATCTCCAAGGGAAATCACCAACAGGGTATTGGATACGGAAAATGTTTTTGGAAGTTCAGCCATAGCATTGAATGAAGCATTACTAATGGCGAAAACAACGGAACAAATGGCTACCATTGCTGATAACTTCCTATTGTCAGCCCTCCATGGCCGACCAAAGTATAGTAGTTCTGTTGATCCAATTTCGTATATAATGAGCTGTTTAAATGAAGCAGGAGAATTCAGACGTATTTCGGAATACGCTGCAATAAGTAATATGAGTTTACGTAGTTTTGAACGAAAATTTACAAATCAGATCGGAATTTCTCCAAAACAGTATATTCAGCTGAGTCGCTTTGAAAAGGTGCTCAAAATGAAAATTGTATACCCCAACAAAAGCTGGACGGCTATCGCACATGATTGTGGCTATTACGATCAGATGCACATGATTCGCAATTTCAAACAATTCACCAATCGTAATCCCAGCGCTTTCTTTGCCGAAGAAAGGGTATTTACAAGGAGTTGCGTTAACATATTTGATTATGACCACTTTAAAAATTTCAATGGGGAGGTGGCACAGGAAAAATTTGTTCATTTAGGGCGTAGTATACCCGAGGATGCAGCATAGCCGATTCAATACTAATGCCTAATTCTCTATTACTCAAAAAATACTTTGGCAAAGAAGCTACCAAACCATTGCGATAATGCGGTCATTTTGAAAATCCAACAAGCATGAAGAAAAAGCAGTCCAAAAAGGATAGTTAGGTAAGGTTTGATAGAATTGCCTTTGATGTAATCATTGATAATGAATAGGATTGCAATAAACTCTGCGAAGTAGGTGGTATAGATAATGGCCATTGGAAATGAAATACCTCCAAAAATAATAAGAGCCCGTCCAAGTCCTGGTCCAATCATGAGCAACGAAGTCCCGACCATATAGCGCATATGCGCAGCGGAGTTTCGCCGATTTAGCATCGCTAAAAAGTAGAATGATCCAAAAATAAAAATAGTAGGTATGTCCAGTGCCAAACCACCAATTACTTCTTCTTGTGGTTGGCTTGCAATATTCCTTAAATAGGAAACCTTCGTTACCCAAAATATAGAAAACAAAATGAGAGGGACTAATAAGTAAGATATTTTTCCAACTTTACGATGAAGCGCAAATTTTTTCTTCCTGATTAATATTGGTTGGACAATCAGCATCAAAAACCAAAGCATCAGCGTGGCACCATGAAAATGATGGGCTACTGATAATCCCTCAAAAGTAGGGAACCGCATGGTGTACGTAAAGTGAAACCCAATCAGGGAACAGATGAGCACACCTATAAAAAAATAAACAATATTGGTTGCTGGTAAATGCGTCTTTTCCATAATTTCAGAAGATTTGTAATAAGCCAAAAGTAATGTTCTGGTTTTCAGGGAAATAGTACAAATCTGCCAACTTGAAAATGTTTGGAAGGTATGTTTAACTTTTTAGGTGTGATGACCTTAGCAAAAAGGCCATTCTACTATTAAGGATTAAAAACAGCATGGATATTTTAATCTAATACCAGAGCACTCACATTTTTTTTATAGGGCTATAATTGATGAGTTTTATAAACTTTTACCAAAAAATGGATGTCAGCCTCGCCAACCTTGTTATGACAATCACGAATAGGAGGAGGTTACAGTGGTGGCCTCTATCTGACTCTCTAATGCTTAGACTGTCCAGTGGGTAGGACTATGAATTGCTATTGTTTACTTTTGAAACAACATGTCATTTTTATTGGGTTCAAACATGCGATTTCGGCAAAATTCATTTATCAAAGTTCTTCCTCTCATTTTCCTATTCACGATTGGTTATTCCTATTCGCAAAGCTTTACCGTTGATCCTGTCTCTAACCTTACCATTTCGGATGGGTTGGCTCATAATGGGATTAGTTGTTTATTGGAAGATTCGCGGGGATATATTTGGATAGGTACTTACGACGGGCTCAATAAATACGATGGGGTTAATTTTGAAACCTTTAAGAACAGTCCTGATCATGAACTTATTGCAAGTAATCGGGTGCGAAGTTTGGCAGAAGATAGTAAGGGTAATATTTGGGTAGGAACCGACGATGGTATTACGGTCTATAACTTTCGAACCAAACAATTTAAATTGCTATTTACTAATAAAAACAGGGCTAATCGGTTAAATGGCCCCATTGTAAGGTCTATCATTGTCAATAAAAAAGATAGTGTCATTATTTGTGCCACGGAGCAGGAAGGGGTACTAATATTTAATTCAGACTATAAACTGTTAAAGCGACTGCAACCTTTTATAGGAAGCTCAAAGAATAAAATCATGTTTCATGAAGGTATTTCCTTAGAGGAAAACCGCCTTGTTTTTGCAACTTCGGTAGGCTTGTTACAATTTCATTGGAAACAAAACCGCTGGAAACAAATACTCGGTAAAGAGATTCCAGCGTCTATTTCAGTAACCAAATTATCCCATAAGCAGTTAGGTATTGCCCTTAATTCAGGGATAGCCATCGTGAATATCAATACCAGAGAAGGGGGGACTGAGTTGGTAAAGAAGGTATTGATATACAGAGAGGCAATTTAGCTATAAATCAATTTA
>CAXBLH010000440.1:0-4899 GCA_963976315.1 uncultured Dyadobacter sp. | reverse complement strand
TACCATTGCGGTGGATCGAATAACGCATGCCTATTTAGGAAAAGCCATTGATATGTATATGAAAATAGCACAAAACCCGGACATTGAACAGTTCCTTAGTGGTTTGGGGAAAATAGTTGGTGACCATGTCCAATTGAATTCTAGGTATTTTGTACTAAAAAATCGTTTTCATCAAAACACGTCGCCTACTCAAAACGCCAGCGTAACTTTTTATGGACTAAAAAGTATTCCAGAGTTCCGGGAATACGTCAAAAAATTTGGCCTGAATGTAACTCATCTAGAACTGGATTACCAACAATAAACACCATGTATATCTTTGATTGTCATTGCCATGCGGGGGAAGGAGACGGCTTTACTGGGCCTTGGAACACCAAAGCACCATTGAAGAAATTCATGAGCTGGTCAAGAGAAGCAGGAATCTCAAAGACAATACTATTTCCAGCATTTCATACCAACTATGCCAAAGCCAATTTTGAAGTCGCCAAAATCGTGCATCGCAATCCCAATCGATTCACGGGCTTTGCATTTATACATGCCCTCCGCGACCAAGGAAATGTCATGCAAATGGTTGGCACAGCAGTCGATCAATATGGATTTAAAGGCCTGAAAGTACATCAACATGATGCACGTATTTCAAGGGAAATATGTGAAGCAGCAAAAAAATATAAGATTCCAATTCTTTACGATCCCGTAGGTGAAGTGTCAACGGTTGAACTCATAGCTACTGAGTTCCCAGATGTCAATTTTATCATCCCACATTTAAGCAGTTTTGCGGACGATTGGCGGGCTCAAATGGCATTTATAGACGTTTTGGCCAGACATAAAAATGTATTTACAGACACTTCTGGAGTTCGTCGATTCGATCTTTTGGAGTTGGCTGTCGAAAGAGCTGGAACAGATAAAATTCTATTTGGAACCGATGGACCTTGGCTACACCCTTCAGTAGAACTCGCCAAAATTTATGCTTTGAAATTACCCCAATCTGATTTAAAGAAAATATTAGGACATAATCTTTTAAAGCTCATTGCTCCCTAAAGTATTTTTAGAATTCAATATATGGTACTGCACTGGCTTGACCTTCAAAACGAATTGCCTTTCTTTTGACTGGCAAAAATGAAAGGCAATTCGTATCGTTTTCTGTACCAATATTTCAAATTAAAAACCGCCTAATGAGAATATTAAACGCTATTATTTCGAAGAAAACAACCTAAATCTTCTCAATATAAACATAATAGGCACCGTATTCCTTAGCATTTTTGTCTATCATAAAGGTGTAAAGGTCAAAGTCTCCTTTTTTAAGATTCACCTCAAAAACACATTCCGACTGATCTGCCGTGACTTTCTGTTCCAATTCCTGATTGCCAATTTTTATCTTCATACGTTCAATAGCGATTCCCACCCCTTTTTTGTACTGCATTCCTCCTGGAACAGGGAGTTCTTGGGGTGCCTCCGCTTGAAGCGCAAGCTTACTTTCGCGAGGGTAGCGTCTCAGCGCAATTCTGTACCTCCCATTTTCACTCGCTTGTAAAGCCCAAAAGCCATTTTCTCCCGCTGCAGCCCGCACATTCATTTGGTTCCAAGCGGGGTAATTATTCCCTTCAATATGAAAATCGTGAGAAGTAAGCATGGTAACCTTTTCATGATTAGTACCCACAATCACCCGACTGTATTCGTCAGCACGTTGCGATACATTCGTCCACCATTTTTCATATTCCTTAGTCAGTTCCGCTACTTTGTCCGGATACTGCTTTATCACATTGTGACGCTGAGCAGGATCTTCTTTAATTTTATATAACTCCTTGCCATTCACAAAACGCCACTCCTTGGTCATCACCGAATATTGTTTGTATTTCACCAAAAACTCCTCACGCTGTACATCAGAAACCATGGCTCTGTCGGGCCAATGAGTTGTATTTCCATTTAGTAAAGGCACCAAACTCTTTCCGTCCAGATTCGACACATTGGACTGGCTTACCTTACAGAGTTCGGCCAAGGTTGGAAGCAAATCTGTATAGGAAGTTAATTCTGAAATGTCACGGCCTTTGTTAAAACCAGCTTTGGGCCAGTGTAAATAAAACGGCACCCGATGCCCACCCTCGTAAGGTGATCCTTTGGTACCTCTCATATTGGCATTGTAACCGGAAACTACATCTCCATTTTTTGCAAATTTCACACCGGCAGCTGTACCGTTATCAGTCATGAAAATAAAAATGGTATTGTCGTACAATCCTTCTTTTTTCAATCTTTCGACTAGTTTACCCACTTGCATGTCGATATTTGAAATCATTCCATAAAACTCGGGATTAGGAATCTCTGGATTGTTCTTATATTGATCGCTGTATTTATCTTCTATGTTAAAAGGTCCATGTGGTGAATTGGTAGGAATATAGCACAGAAATGGTTTCTTCTTATTCGAAACAATAAACTTAGTAGCTTCTTCAAACCATACATCGTTACAATAGCCTTCAAACTTTTTGGGTTCACCGTTGTGGTAATAAACATCATCAAAATAATCGTTGTTCCAATAATCGGGGGACTGCGTAATACCACCACCACCATGGATAAGTACTTCATCAAAACCACGATCCTGCGGACGATAAGGGTAATTGTCGCCTAAATGCCATTTTCCAAAAATACCAGTTTTATAACCAGCAGCTTGAAATAACTGAGCAAGAGTAGTTTCATCGGGTGACAAAATTTGTCTACCTAAGATCGTATGCCAAACGCCTACTTTGTTACAATATTTACCCGTTAACAAGCCTGACCTAGATGGGGCACAGGTGGTAGCAACATGAAAATCCGTAAATCGGACGCTATTTTCATACAACTTATCCAAGTGGGGCGTTTTGATGTTTTTGTTACCATGAGCATGGATATCACCATATCCCTGATCATCCGTTAAGACAAAAACAACATTAGGTTTTTGGGCGTAGGCACCCATACACATCATCACCATGGCCAACGCCATCACGCAGCTTTTAATCCGATTAATTAACATTTTTGTTTTTATTTTGGTACCAAATCATTTCAATATCCTTTATTCTGAGTCAAGTTTTTATTGTTGCGAATTTCGGAAGTAGGAATAGGAAATAATAATTCTCTTTCAGATAAAGTAGGCCCATAAGAGAATTTATGTCCCACATAATCTTCAAATGCATTCGTTTTTACATTAAATGCCTTTCTCCATCTTACCATATCATACCACGTCCTATTTTCAAAACTCATTTCAAAAACCCTTTCTTTCATCACCGCAGTAGCAAACTGTTCTTTGGTTAACCCTTCCAATAGAGGTATTCCAGCACGAGTCCTAATACTATTAATGGCTGAATAGGAATCCAGCGACGGACCTGCCACCTGGTTAGAAGCTTCTGCAAAAAGTAAAAGCACATCGGCATATCTTATCAAAGGCCAGTTTAACCCGGAACTGGTAGTGGTTAATTGAGCTAATGTATCAAAATGTTTGTAAATATAATAACCTCCCAAATCTACGGACTTACTACGATCGCTGCTAAGTGTAAATGTTTTGAAATAAAACCCTTTCTCCGCTGCTCTTTGATCACCTACTACGTAAGACTCTACAAATTCTTTATTCGCAAAAATAGCACCAGTTTCATCCGAATATGCCGAAATCCCCTGATTATAGGGAATAATGGCCCCTTGCCATCCGGAAGGTTGTAAGTTGGCTGCAAACTGCACCATAAAAATATTTTCGCCAACATTCTTTTTTGAAGGTTCGTGCAAATCGTTGTAGTTAGTAAACAAAGTAAATTGTTTAGAATCAATTACCTCTTTGGCCTTATCCGCCGCCTTTTTGTAATACTCCGCCCCTTTTTGTAACGGGAATCCAGCCATGGTTAAGTATACATCCGCTAGTAACGATTTCACAGCACCCATGGTAGCTCTACCGGATTTGTCTGTCCATGGTAGTCCTGATTTTTCGGCCATTACCAAATCAGCAACAATTTGATTATAAACCACCTCTGGTTTCTCCTGTTGTGGGTTCAGTTGGTCAGAAGATAAATCGACGGTATCAATAATGAGTGGTATATTTCCAAAAATTCGAACCAAATTATAATAATACCAAGCGCGAAGGAAATAAGCTTCTCCTAAGTATTTGTTTTTGGGTACGGCATCCATCGTGATATTCGGAATTTTAGCGATGGCCAAATTGGCATTACCAATACCTTTATAGTAACTCTGCCAATACGTAATTCCGTACCCATTGTCGGAATTATTGGTAAGGTTACGTACAAAAATGCTGTTTTGTGCCTGCCCCAATTCAGTATTAGCCAAGCCAGTAGCAAATTCAAGCATCATCCACGGAGCACCGTTAAAACCACCCCCTGTGGTAGACTTTAAAGCATCGTAAATGGCATTCACAGCACTTTCGGCATGAGCAGGTTGTGTAAAATAGTTCTCTTTTGTAAAATTAGAAGGATCATTTTCATCTAAAAAAGTACCGCAAGAAGCTGCCAAAAACAAAAGCAGTAACGCGGCTATATTTGTTATTTTCATGAGAGTTGCATTTATTAAATTATAAACCAATATTCAAACCAACCATAAACACGCGTGGCTTTGGGTAATCAACCAGCTTAATACCTTGTGCAAAGGAGAGACTATGGGAGGACACTTCTGGGTCGTAACCCGTGTATTTAGTGATCAGAAATAGATTTTGAGCCGAAACAAAAAGACGCAGTCTTTGTAATTTTAGCTTTTCAGTAATTGCGGGGCTAAAGGTATAGGCCAGTAATAAATTCCTGCCTCGAATAAAAGAAGCATCCTCCACGATATAGTCATCAAGCAGCGCGTCATAACCCGCCGAAACGGGCCTAAACTGGGCTATGGATGTATTTTGATTTTCAGGAGTCCAAGCATTTAACACATTGGAATAGCTATTGG
>CAXBLH010000439.1:0-4902 GCA_963976315.1 uncultured Dyadobacter sp. | reverse complement strand
GTAAGCAAAGATGGTGGAATTTCATTTTCCAAAATGTTTAATGGCCCCATCATGGATAGAAGTATTCAAAATCCTATTTGGGCCGCTCAGCCGTCTGTCTTACGCGAAGAGGATGGAACATGGAGGATGTGGTATATTTCTGGACAAAAATGTGAAATGATTCATGGCTATCCGGAACCCTACTACCGTTGCCAATCAGCTACCTCCAAAGATGGTATCCATTGGGAAATCAGTGATATACCATCATTAGATTTTGATGATTTCCTGCATGCTGTTGGCAGACCTAGCGTTTTCAAGGAAGAGGGTATCTATAAAATGTTCTATTCTTTCCGGCACTCTAGGGATTATCGCACCGACAGAAACCAAAGTTATCGGTTAGGCTATGCGGAATCTGTGGATGGTACGAATTGGGAGCGTAAAGACCATTTAGTAGGAATTGCGAAGTCTGAAAATCCAGATGATTTCGACTATAACATGATAGACTATGCCTATGTTTATCAGCACAAGGGTACAAAATACTTGCTTTACAATGGCAATGGATTCGGTGCTGCTGGTTTTGGATATGCGGTTTGGGAAGATTGATCTGGTAACAGAACAAAAGTATTGCATAAAGCCAATATTTATCATAATCGCACACAATTTGCATTTATAACTTTACTGACTGATATAATTCGTTAATCAGTAATACTTTAAAACTAATGATCATGAGTTCCATAAAACAGCAATTCAATGAAGAAGGCTTTGTTCTTCTTAAAAACTATTTGGATAAAGACATCATCACGGAGATTTATACCGACGCTCGGAAGATATTTGCACAGCAGATAAAACGTGTTACCGGGAAAACGGTGGATATTGATGATCGGGATACTTTTGAAAAGGCCATGTTTGAGTTTTTCGAGAAAGATTTCAATGCTTTTGTCAATACTGGAAAAACGGTTCAACACACTTTCTCATTACATAAACTAGGTGTAAGTCCTGTTTTAGGAAGTTTACTTCAAGAAGTTGGATTAGCGAACCCCATCATTGGTGCCCGTCCAGCCATGCAGTTTAATAGCCGATTCTTATCCAAAGATGGGAGTAAACATTGGAAATTGGACGCACATCAAGACTGGCGCACCGGACAAGGTTCCTTGGATAGTGCCGTAATATGGTTTCCAATGGTAGACGCTGGTGCGGATATTGGCGCATTACAAGTAATACCGGGTAGTCATAAAATAGGTTTAAAAGAATCCAGTACTTCGGGATATCAGGGAGGGATTACTGCTGATTTGAATGAGAATGCTTTCGTTCAAACGAGTTTTGAAGTCGGTGATATTCTTATATTTTCGGCCTTTTTGATTCACCAATCAGGAAATAATATTACCGATAAAATTCGCTGGTCAGTTCAGTTGAGATACAATAATTTAGACGAATCGACTTTTATTGATAGAGGCTATCCTATGGCTTATATCTATAAGCCTGAAACGGATTTGGTAACACCAAATTTCCCCACAGTGAGTCAGTTAGAGTCTGTTTTTAAATAAGCAATCAATAGGGCACCGGTTTTATAATCGGTGCCATTTCTTTTATGAAAGTTTCCGTTTGTGTACCCACGTATAATCACGAAAAATATATTGCTGCCATGCTGAATGGTGCACTCATGCAGCAAACCAACTTTTCATTTGAAATTGTTATAGGTGACGATGGTTCAAAGGATCAAACGGCTCAAATCATTCGCGATTTTTCGGAAAGGTATCCCGGTAAAATACGAGCGTTTTTGCATACACAAAACCAAGGCCCTAGCCAGCCGATTGAATTTGCTGGTCGCAACAATGTGTTACAGCTTTTAAAAGCGTGTAATGGCGAATATGTTGCAATGTGTGAGGGAGATGACTACTGGACAGATCCTTTAAAATTGCAGAAACAAGTCGATTTCTTAGATAGTAATCCAGATTTTTCCATTTGTCATCATAATATGGAGGTTACTTATGAGGACGACACTCCTGCTCATTTCTTTAATTCTGAAAATCAAGCATTCGAGTCTGGAATTGAGGCTATTTTAGCAGATAAATGGTTTATGGCTACGGCCAGCTGGATGTACCGAAATTATTTTAAAGATCAGGACTTTGCGGATTGGCACACTAGGGCCGCCGCTGGTGATTGGGCCTTGATGATTCAGATCGCCGCGAGGGGTAAAATTGGCTATCTTCCCGAGGTGATGGGCGTGTATCGAAAACACAGTGTTGGACTGAGTAATGTACATAGCGTTCACAATCGTGTATTTTTAGAAAACAGAAAAGTGATGTTTCAGGAGGTGAATAAATGGTTGGATTTTAAGTATGATTCGGTCATTTCAGCTACCCTAGAAAAATATGAAAAACAGCTTTTGTATTGAATTCTATTGTTGCGTACCCATAATAATCTTTTATTTGTACTGTCCTAGAAAATAGATTAAATGAAACTTAGCGTTGTCCTACCAGCTTATAATGAAGAAGAATCAATAACTGACACTCTTCGTTCCTTACATAGTACCTTAAATAAATACGATATTCCACACGAGATATGTGTGACCAACGACAATTCCAAAGATGGGACTTTGGGGGTTTTAGAAAAATTATCATTGGAGATTCCAACATTGGTCTATTTCACCAATCCGGGGCCAAATGGCTTTGGGTATGCAGTAAGGTACGGCTTGGAAAGGTATACCGGTGATTGTGTTGCGGTATTCATGTCCGATATGTCGGATGATCCAGAAGATTTGGTAAAATTTTACCATAAAATGTTAGAAGGTAATTACGACTGTGTCTTTGGGTCCCGATGGGAAAAAGGGGGCAAAGTAATTGACTACCCTGCGGTAAAAAAGGTCATTAACCGGGTTGCAAACTTCATTGTGCGCATTGTGATGGGAATTAAATACAACGACACCACCAACGCTTTTAAGCTGTACAAACGCGAAACGATGGACGGTATTAAGCCTTTTTTATCTCCCCATTTTAATTTGACGGTGGAGCTACCTTTAAAAGCAATGGTAAGAGGTTATAGCTATGCCGTGGTACCAAATAGCTGGACCAATCGGAAGTTTGGGGAGTCTAAATTGAAAATCAAAGAAATGGGTAGCCGCTATTTCTTTATTCTGATGTATTGTCTGATAGAAAAGTATTTTTCACAAGGAGATTTTATGAAAAAAACGGTAGTACCTAAAAAGGAAGTAAGCCGATAAGTGATATTGAAATCAATGAAAAAAGCGACCCATGCGGCCGCTTTTTTCATTGATGCGTAAATGGACTACCTAGCCAATAGCAACCGGTTCATTGGGCTGCTTTACTTGCTTTATATAGTACTTAATATCCCTTTGGAGGTCAGTGGCATCTGCCAATACTCGGATAAACGCGCTGCCGATAATAGCACCTTCCGCATATTTTGAAGCCATTGAGTAAGTAGCATGGTCTTTGATACCAAAGCCAATTAAACGAGGATTTTGGAGCTTCATGCCGTTCAACCTCTCAAAATAGGCTTCCATATTATCACTTACACCACTTTTTGAGCCTGTTACACTAGCGGAGGAAACGGTATAAATGAAACCTTCACTGATAGCATCAATTTGTCTGATACGCTGCTCCGAGGTTTGTGGAGTGACTAAAAAGATATTTAAAATACCATGTAGGTCAAATATGGATTTGTATTCTTTGAGATACACGTCCATGGGCATATCGGGCAAAATCAGTCCGTCTACTCCTATTTCAGCACATTTTTTACAAAATGCCTCAATACCATACTGTAACACAGGATTTATGTATCCCATTAAAAGAACTGGAACGGTAACTTGTTCCCGCATCGTTGCCAATTGTTCAAATAGCAACTTTACAGACATTCCATTTTCCAAGGAGCGGTCATTGCTCATCTGAATAGTTTCACCATCGGCCACTGGGTCGGAATAAGGCATTCCGATTTCAACGAGGTCAGCTCCACTATTTTCAAGCGCAATCAGAATATCTAAAGTATCGTTCAGAGAAGGAAACCCAGCGGTGTAATAGACATTCAATAAGCCTTGGCTGCTTCCGGTGTCTTTGTGATTCTGAAATAATTGGGTAATTCGATTCATTCTTTTGTCCAGTAGTCTAGTACCGTCACTTTATCAAGATAAGGTCCTAATATTTCACCAAATTTTTTATGGTCAGGATGTGGCAAGTATTCCGCACGTCCGGCTTCGCTATCGAAAGTCAAAAAGAAAACGTGTGTATATCCTTGATCTAATCCTTCAGGGCTGTTATTAGTACCCCACTCAAAACCTTTAATAGATTTAATTTTTTTAGGTAAAGCCCTGAAAGCATCTTCTACCTTTTTGATATCTGCCTCAGTAGCAGAATCCTTAAATTTAAACATGACAACGTGACGTAGCATCTTTTTGGTTGCGGGATTTTCTGGTGAAACAAAGGCCGTTGTTCCGAATAGTAACAAACCAGCCAAAAATAATAATTTAAAATTCATAGGTTTTGTTTTTAGGTTAAACACGCGCTATCTAAGCCGAGCAATTAAGACATTCTCCATCGTCACTGAATTTCATGCGGTCAAATTCACCTAACTTTTCTTTCAGCTCCAATATCTCATCTTCTAGGTCGCATCGTTCAAAAAGAGAAAGTGCCTCAGAATTTACTTTATTTTCTAATTCTTGAATTTTCAGACGTACTTCAAATACTTCTGATAAGGCTAAAGTGGACATATTAGCAATACTTTAAAGTGTTATAAATCGATGTATTTCATATAGGTGGCCATGTCTTTATCTCCTCGGCCAGAAAGGTTCACTACCACGGTTTCATCAGGTCCGGCACCTAGCCTATCCAATACAGCCAGCGCATGTGAAGATTCCAATGCCGGGATTATACCTTCTAGGCGAGTCAGTTCAAATGCGGCTTTTACAGACTC
>CAXBLH010000438.1:0-4947 GCA_963976315.1 uncultured Dyadobacter sp. | reverse complement strand
ATGCTACCTTTTGAAGGTACTATAATTTTGGATCAAAAATACGATCTAAAAAAGGAAATGACGGCCTATTTACTTCGTTTAAACTTAGGCGAGGCGGAACCACTCTATCCTTCTTTTTTAACACCACGGGATTTATTATTGTTTGTGGCAGAAGCGAAAAAAAGTCCAGCTGGACAAATGGCTAGCTTGATACAAAAGTTCGGAATCGATTATTTAGATACCCCATTTGGAAGTTGTTCTTCGGGAATGGTAAAGAAAGTTTCCTTGGCTGTGGCATTTTTGGGAGAACCCGCTGTCATTATTTTGGACGAGCCCTTGATCACAATTGACACCCAGGCATGTCAAAATTTATTTGAACTGATCAATCAATACTTACTAAAAAATGTCAGCTTTCTAATTTCATCTCACCAAAAAATAGATGTCGCCGAAATTGCCGTCGCAAAGTCTTATATCTTGAAAAATAAAACGATTGCCGAAGTATGAAAGTTTTATTGATCACTACTGTAAATGTCTTTTTTAAGGAGCGAGCAGGTACTTTTTTCGTGTTATTAGCAATTTTGTTTGGCTTTATGAGTGGCACTGAACATCATGCGATAGCTACCTTCTTTTTGGGTTCTTGGTCTGGAATGGGAGCACTATTTTGGGTGTGGTTTGGGTACACCGCTTTTTGCGGACAATTTGTATTTCAGCTTTGGGCCAGGCCCACCTATCGTTTTCTTTATGAAGCACGACTTTGGAGTAAGTTATTAAGGCTAAGGCGTTTTACACTGCTTGCGATTGGTTTATTACAGCCCATTTTATGGTATGGGGTGTATCTATTTTCAATAGCTTTTATCGACCAATTATTTCCGCTACTTTGGTTGATTCCTGTGTATTTTATTTTACTGATTTTGCTATTGGTCTACCTTTTCTCTTGGAGAATAAACCATCCCCGCTTTTTTGTCAATAAAAAGAAAAAAATAGGATTCAAGTATTCATTACCTCGCCCAAATTCTAGTACGTATTGGTCTTTGGAATATTTGGTAAGGGAAAAAACAGTGACGGTTTTGTTGAGTAAACTGGGTTCGTTTTTGGTAATAAATGCCATCATTCAGTATTACAGTGCCCCCGAATTTGACCTCAGAATGCCTGCTTTGGGAGTGACGTTAGCTTATTTGTTCAATCTTGGGTTATCGTACGAACTTTATCGTTGGGAAACAGAATTTTGGCTTTGGGGGAGATCGTTGCCTATTTCAGTAGTAAAGCGGTTCCAAATGCTAGTACTCGGTCATGCGTTATTAATCCTACCAGAAACCTTTATTTTTCTAAAAGATTCTGACTTGCAATGGTTAGAGATTGCCAGTCTGTACCTATTGGGATTATCTGGAAATATGCTTTTTTATGCTTGGGTTTTTGTATCCGGGAAGCAATTGGAAGACAGCATTCCGCAAGTACTTGTCACATTTGTGGTTTTTACCTTAGCGGTTTTATATAAAGTTCCAGTCCTATTAATTGGTGTTCTGCTACTGGCTTTATCGGCACGATGGTATATTCGGGGCTTTCAAAAAAAGGCATCCAACGGTTGAAGTTGAATGCCTTTTACGGTTTTAAACGCGTGGTTATCTTGGAGGCATAGCAGGTCTTACTTCCACTTTACTCGGTAAGGTACGCGCTGGCATTTTAATCAAGTCTGAAACCATTTGACCTAAATCTTCTGGTTGGATTTTCCATGCATCTTTGTCAGAAGGTTCGTGATCCGCAAATTCTGTGGCAACCGAACCTGGCATAATAGTGGTCACCTTAATACCGGCATTTCTTACGTCCATCATCATGGCTTGCGAAAAGCCAACTAGTCCGAATTTGCTGGCATTATAAGCGGTTCCATTTGGGAAAAAGTTGGTGCCGGCCAGGCTGGATATCGTAATAAAATAACCCTTTGTTTCCGTAAGAGCGCTTAATGCGGCTTTGGCACTAAAAAACACCCCCGTTAAATTGATGTCAATGGTTTCTGTCCATTGTTCGGCAGTAAGGTCTTGAATGGGTGCAAAGTGCCCCACGCCAGCATTGGCAATTAAATAATCCAGCCGCCCCCAGTTTTCCAGGATAGTAGCTACTGCTTGTTGCTGTGAAGCCAAATTCCGAACGTCGGATTCAATGGCTAATGCATAGCCTTCTTTTATTTTATTCAGTTCATCAGCTGCCTTTTGGGCACTGGCCAACGAGCGGCTCGTAACTGCTACTTTTATGCCATCATTTATAAGGGCCGCAGCCACGCCAAGGCCTATTCCTTTTGATCCACCAGTTACCAGTGCTGTTTTAATTATAGTTGTCATAAAGTTAGTTTTTTGTCAAAATTATTGGTTCCATAACCAAAAATTCTGTTTTATGGTTTAGAGTGAATCTTATTTTCTGAAAATTTTCAGGGCTATAATTGGTTTTTGTACTATCTCCATAATACACTATTTTTGCATCACATTTCAAAAAACATTGCTGGTGTTTTTGTAATTCATTGAGAAATATAGATTTAAAATAACCATATCCGACGAATGAAATTAGTCCAAAATAAAGTTGCCCTCGTTACCGGTGCTTCCCGGGGAATCGGTCGTTCCATTGCCATGAGATTAGCCCAAGCAGGAGCTGATGTCGCTTTTACATACCTTTCTAGTGTTGAAAAAGGGGAGGCCCTTGCCAAAGAATTAGAAGAATTTGGTATCAAAGCCAAAGGTTACCGTTCTGATGCGTCGGACTTTACAGCCGCAGACCAATTGGTAACAGACGTAGTGGCGGATTTTGGAAAACTTGATATTTTGATCAACAATGCAGGAGTTACCCGGGATGGTTTGTTGATGCGCATGAGCGAGGAGCAGTGGGATACCGTCATAAATATCAATTTGAAATCGGTTTTTAACCTTACCAAAGCGGCAACCAAAAGTATGATCCGTGCGAAAAGTGGGTCTATTATCAACATTACATCCGTTGTAGGGATCAGCGGAAACGCAGGACAGTCTAATTATGCGGCTTCAAAAGCGGGTATTATTGGTTTTACCAAATCGGTAGCGTTGGAATTGGGTTCTCGCAATATTCGTTCGAATGCAGTGGCACCTGGATTTATTGAAACTGAAATGACAGATGCTATCAATCAAAAAGCAGTAGAAGAATGGAAACAATCAATCCCTATGAAACGTGGTGGTAACCCTGACGAAGTAGCTGATGCTTGTGTTTTCTTAGCGTCTGACATGTCTCGTTATATTACAGGCCAAGTGCTTCAAGTGGATGGTGGAATGTTGACCTAAGCTTCTCACACTTTGATTTAGTTGGTTTTTTTGTAAAATAGCGAACAATCTTATAAGCGTAATTAATGGTACGCAAGTTAATCCGTTAACTTGCGTTCTTTTATTTAGAGAGTCTCCAAAAAATATTGCCAATTGGCGGATATGCTACATTCAGAACTTTTATTTCAAACACCGTATTGGTTTTTAGTCTTTTGTTTTCTGGCCGGTGGACTCTATGCAGTACTCCTTTATCAGAAAGTAGGGTCTTGGGGTAGGAACATGAACTATGTTCTGGCTTTTTTGCGCGGGATTACGGTTGCCTTGATTGTATTTTTATTACTTAATCCATTAGTAAAAGAAACTAAATCAATCATTGAAAGAGCCAAAATTGTTTTTGCAATAGACAACTCGGAGTCGGTGAAACCCTATGCCGACACAAGCATGAATGTTTTAAAATCTGCTATTAAACAATTACAAAATGACGGTTTTGAAGTCGAAATACAAACTTTAAACCGAACCATTCAGGATTTGGATTCTATACGTTTTGATCAAAAATCAACCAATTTGACAGAACTGTTGCGTGAAATTCAAAATGATAACCAAGGTCAAAACCTGTCGGATGTCTTCCTGTTGTCCGATGGAATCTACAATGAAGGAGTATCCCCACTAAATCGAAATTTCCCCTTTAAAGTAAATGTGCTAGCGGTAGGAGATACGATACCAGCCACTGATATACGGGTGGCGGAGGTAGTACACAATAAGGTTGCTTTTTTAGGGAACGACTTTCCAATCCGAGTAAATGTTGCCTCTGTTGGTATGGAAGGTAAAACGTCCTCGATCAAGCTGATGCAAGGGGGAGAAGTGCTTTCCAAACAGAATTTTAGCATCAGGGCTGGAAACGATTTTCAAACTTTTGACTTTAAAGTAAATTCCAAAGAAAAAGGTATCCAGCATTATACTATTGAAGTGGAGGGGAGATCCGGTGAAAGGAATCTGAGTAACAATCGCAAGGATATTTATATTGATATTATAGATGGTAGGCAAAAAATATTGCTCTTAGCGGCGGTTCCACATCCAGACATCAAGGCCATTCGGGCATTGTTGGAGTCCAACGATAACTATGAGTTGGAGGTTCAAATATTAACTACCCACCCACCGAAAATTAGCGGAACCAAGCCTTATGATTTGGTAATTGCCCACCAAATACCTAACAAGCTGGAATTAGGAGCGGGCCTTATCAATGATTTTGTAAAAAGTAAAACGCCAATTTTATTTATTCTAGGAAATCAGTCAAAGGTGGTTGCATTTAACGCTTTGAATAAAATAGTGACCGTTACTCAGTCGGGTAATCAATTGGATAGGGTGGTGGGGGTATTTAATCCTGCTTATCAACAGGTTAATTTGAACCAAGAGCAACTAGCCCTTCTAGAAAAGCTACCACCTATTTCAGTTCCATTCGGCGATGTTCAGGTGGCTGCTGGATCTGAGCCTATATTATTTCAAAAAGTGGGAAGTATTAAAACTTTAAAACCCTTATTGGTAATCAACACGGCCCTGGAAACAAAAATGGGGGTGTTTTTGGGGGAAGGACTTTGGAAGTGGCGCTTAGAAGAATTTGAGCTCACGGGTAAGCAGGAAGTGGTAGATAATCTTTTTCAAAAGATTGTTCAATTATTATCATTAAAGGATGATAAAC
>CAXBLH010000437.1:0-4955 GCA_963976315.1 uncultured Dyadobacter sp. | reverse complement strand
ATTCAAAATAGTGTACCTGTACAGCATCCATTACCACATGACGCCTATTTGGACGTAAACCGCGGCTTGGCGAACGCCTATCACCAATTTACTACCAAAAAAACAGGTACTGTTGCATTTTTGGGAGGTTCTATTACCCATAATCCAGGTTGGCGAGATAAAACCGCGCAGTACCTGCGTGAGAAATTCCCAGACACCAAATTTAATTTTATAGCGGCAGGGATTCCTTCCTTGGGAAGTACGCCACATGCCTTTCGTTTTTCACAAGATGTACTGGCACATGGTATTCCCGATCTATTATTTGTAGAATCAGCTGTTAATGACCAGGGAAATGGTTTCTCTAAGCAAGCACAAATTCGGGCTTTGGAGGGGATTATGCAGCAGATGTATACCAAAAATCCATTAGCAAATGTAATTTTAATGGCTTTTGCAGAACCAAGCCAAAATACGGAATTTGATGCAGGAGCCGTACCCAAGGAAATAAATGTACACGAACAAATCGCTCAGCATTATGGGGCTTCTTTTATAAACCTTGCCAAAGAAGTTTATGACCGTATTAAGGCGGATGAATTTAACTGGAAATACGATTTTAAAGACTTACATCCTTCCCCCTATGGTCAAGAAGTTTATTTTCAGTCGATCAAGGCCTTGTTGCAAAAAACACCTCAAAATGAGCCGAGTGCACTGGTAATGCCCAAGCCCATTGACCCGTATGCTTATGGAAGCGGTACTTATGTTACTATTTCTAATGCCAAAAAACTAAATGGATTTGTGGTTGATCCGGCATGGAAACCAAAAACGAAATTATCCACCAGAAGTGGTTTTGTGGATGTGCCCATGCTAGTTGGCGAAAGTGCTGGTAATAGTTTGGAGTTGGAATTTACTGGAACTGCTGTTGGTATTGCCATTATTTCTGGTCCCGATGCAGGTATAATTTCTTATTCCATCGATGGCAAAAAACCAAAGACCTTGGATTTGTTCTCACGCTGGAGCAAGCAGTTGCACTTACCCTGGTACCTGACTTTGGACGACGAGTTGAAAAACAAAAAGCACAAATTAAAGATTGAACTAACCGCTGATAAAAACGAAAACAGTTCTGGAAATGCTTGCCGTATTGTATACTTTTTGGTGAATGAATAGGTTGGTTTTTTGAAAAAATCACCTATACTTCTTAGATCAATTCCCCAAATTAGCGACCCAAACGAGAGATACCCGTTGGGTCGTTAATTTGGGATAATCATTCCAAATTTTAATTCGTAAGCAGAAATACGATAGTTTTTTGTAATAGAACTACTTCCGCTTTCGGTTGAAATCTGATAGTTAGTCAACTGATAGCTTGGGGTAAAAGTAAAACGACCTTTTCGGAAATTGACCATTAATTTAGAATTTATTCCTTCAGGATTACAGCCATCAACACATTCCGGGTCATAATGCAAAGAATAACCAATAAGTAGCCCTGGAATAACAGACCAATCCTTTTTTAGGGAAATTTTATGGTATAGTCCTCCATTTATATGGTACACATTAGAGGTAAAAGAACTTTCCTGTATACTATTGCGAGTATATCCAGCTCCAAGTCCAAGGCTGATAGGCATTCTTTGGTTTTGTTTTAATACCAAATAATTGACATCAACCCCAAATTGATTAACCTCAGAACGATTCTTACTTTCAAAACCTTTTTGACCAAAAAATTGAAGCGTTAGCCTGCCTTTCACTGTGTAGCCCGTGCTTACCCCAAGATACGGGCTCGTATCATAAATGCCTGCATTGCCCAATAAATGAAATCCACTTTGTCCCTTTTCAAATAGAAAATTTTGCCCAAAGGATTGCGAAATAGAGAGCAATAGGATCAAAACTGAGGTAAAAAAATTCATAACATAGAAGGTTAACGTGTGCAACGATTAAGCGTGAAATTGTAATTTACTTTCAACCTATTTAGTTAAAATTAATTTATTGAAATACCTATACAATTTAATCCACGGGCAAGGTTTTTGTGTAGCAGATTTCCTTGAATTGAGGGGTTTAAAATACCGGTGCCTGTTACTAAAAATACAATCACTTGTCTTTTGATAAAATCCCCTATATTTCAGGATAAAATTATTTATTATCTCTAATTAGTTATACACTTAAATACACTACCATATGGCTAATACCCAGTTTGCAATCCCATTTAAACATCCATTTGCTCTGGATAAAAAATTCTCAAAATCAGTGGCTTACTTTTCAATGGAATTTGCCTTGGATCAGTCCTTTAAAACCTATTCTGGTGGTCTTGGTTTTTTGGCAGGGTCGCATATGAAAAGCGCAAATGCACTGAATCAAAATTTGATAGGCATTGGTATGCTGTGGAAATATGGATACTATGATCAGGGTCGCAAGCGTGACAATAGCATGAAGCCACGATTTCACGAGAAAATTTATCATTTCTTGACCTACACGGGTATTCGATTTCAGATTCCATTTAAAGGCACTCAAGTATGGGTGGCGGCTTATTATTTGGCACCGGAGGTTTTCAATACCGCTCCGATGTTTTTTTTAACCACCGATACAGATGGTAACGACCTTTCAACTCGGGCTATTTCCTATTCGCTTTACGACTCGGACATGACTATGAAGGTGGCTCAATGTATGATTTTAGGTTTGGGTGGAGCCAAATTATTGGATGAACTACAGTATCAGCCAGAGGTTTATCATTTCAACGAAGCACATGCTATTTCCGCAGCTTTCCCGCTTTTTACAAAATATAAAACAGCCGCAGCTCTTAGGAAACGTATGGTTTTCACCACCCACACACCGGAAGAAGCCGGTAATGAAAAACATGATATTCATTTCTTGGATGATTTAGGCTTTTTCGGCAATGTTCCTTTGGAAACCGTCAGGAAAATAACAGGTATAACCGACAATACTTTCAACCATACCTTGGCTGCTCTACGGTTAAGTAGGAAAGCAAATGGTGTTTCCAAATTGCATGGAGAAGTGTCCAGACAAATGTGGAAGTCTTATCCCAAAATTTGTGAGATAATACACATTACCAATGCCCAAAACAGGGACTATTGGGTGGACCCTATTCTGGAAAGCGCGCGTTTGAAAAAGGACCCTAAAGCAATTGCTTCCAGAAAAATAGAACTAAAAAAAGAACTTTTTAAAACAGTAGCAGATCAATGCGGTAAATTGTTTGATCCTCAGGTATTAACCATCGTATGGGCCCGTCGTTTCGCTGAATATAAACGGCCCGATATGCTGGCATGGGATGTAGAGCGTTTTAAGAAATTGTTGGCCAACACAAAGACTCCTATTCAGGTTATTTGGGCTGGGAAACCATACCCAAAAGACGAGGGGGCAATCAATACCTTTAATAACCTGTTTTATTTGAGTCATCACTTCCCCAATATGGCTGTATTGACGGGATACGAATTGGCCTTATCGAAACTCCTTAAAGATGGCTCAGATGTTTGGCTGAATACGCCGGTAGTGACGCGAGAAGCTTCTGGTACTAGTGGAATGACGGCTGCTATGAACGCTTCTATCAATGTTTCTACTTATGATGGCTGGATATGTGAGTTTGCCAAGGACCACGAAAATTCTTTTATACTGCCAGTAGCGGAAGGCGATGATATCAACAAGCAGGATTGTGAAAACTTATACGATATTATCGAGCATAAAGTGATTCCCACTTATTACAAGAAACCCAAGGAATGGCTGAATATCACGCTCAATAGCATGAATGATGTCAATGCGTTTTTCGACTCGGATCGTATGGCGACGGAGTACTATGAGAAACTGTATTGAGGTAGTTTAGCGGCGGTAAGTACTCATAGAGAATTCAGCTATTTTAAAGGCTGATAAATACATGGATGGGCTTCTAAATAATTTTGAAGCTATTGGTGATGGCAGATTAACCGGTGCTTCAGTTGACCCTATTAGTATGAGATACCATAAGGTTTTATACCAGAAGCATATAGTTTTTTATAAACTATCGGATGGTTAGAGCCAAAAAATAGCATAAACAAACTATTGGTTAATTTTTAAACAGGCTCTAAATCAACAGTTTTTTGTTTACGCTGTTAGTTTATTCACAGAGATACAACAACAAGTTATCCCTCTCCAAATTCAATAGCTTCAAACCTTACTTTTTGGTTTGTGAAATATAGGTACTTTCAAAAATTTTATCGGCGTTGGAAGCTTCGAACCCTTCTCTTCTATGACGTCTTTCAATAACGGTTAGTGGGATATCGGCCAAATGTGGAAGAATACGTCTTTCGGCAAACTCTACATAGGAACCCGCAATGCTTTTCTTTTCACCGTTGGAAAAGGTGGCCTCAATCATTTGAGCAACGGTAGCGCTTTGTATCAACCCGCCGTCAGGACTGGTTTTTATTTTTCCTCCAGCAGTATTTAATTTGACCCCGTGCTTTTCCAAGAATGCGTTAAAGGCTTCAATGGTTTTGTATTCTAAGCCTAAATTGTGTACACTAATCGTAAAGTGATTGAGGTAATACCTATTAAAAATCACCCACGCAGCATACTCACTTTCTTGGAGAAGCGCGTCATAGTCTGCCAAAGAGGGCGTTCTCCAAAGTGGTTGATTCAGAAATTGGTCAACCGCCATAGCATCATCCAAATCCAGCTGGCCCACAGGATCCGAAGTTAATTCATCCGTATAACTTCTGATGATTTGCTGGCTTTGGTCAGAAAGTTCATGAACCCTTAATTCGCTGATAAATATCCGAGGATCGGTGTCTCTGGCTGGACTGTACCAGTAGGCATCCAGTTTTTTCCCTTCAAAATGGTAATGATCCATTTTGGTATATCCATAGTGCAGGAAAATCTTTTCTAGGGACGCAATTCCTAAGTGAGGCACGCCCATGGTACGAAATGCAATATGATCATTTTCAATTTCGCTGGGGTCGTTGATGATTTTCTCTTCCAACATGAGCCCAATGATTTTGGAAACA
>CAXBLH010000436.1:0-4967 GCA_963976315.1 uncultured Dyadobacter sp. | reverse complement strand
AATACAAGATTCGAGAGAATAGGCGCAAACTTCAATAATCATAATCGTAATGGTAGAAATTAATTTAAATCTGATTCATAATCAAAATAGGAACACCCCCTTTGTAATCCAAAACTTTTAGTGGATGCAGCTAGAGCTACCTAGCCATTGGGCAACTTCAAAAAGGAGCTAACACAAAGATGACTAATTATTTGTATTAAGACTAAGTGCCTGTCCAAAAATTACCTACAATGGAAATGGCGACTCAAATATCCAAGATCGTGGCTAGCCGTTCCAACAATATTAATTCCAAACTTTAATCATTAATAGACCATATCACGATTTGATCCGTAATGCAGGCGGCTGTCAGATTCCTCCTAAAAACGATTTTCGAACTTATGGTAGTGGTGGAGGATTGCCAACAGTAAAGAGGGTGCTACTCAATCAATCGTGATAAAATCTAATGTAAGGCAGCAGAAAACCGAACTTTATAATCTATTGAAATACTGAGACTTGCAATAAATAAAAAAAATCATTCTCGTGAAGTACAATTATTTTTGTTTTTTTTTGTTAGAAACTTTTAAAGGATGCATTTTTTTTTACTTTTGCACCCATAAACAGTAAGTAACTCTTTAATAGGCGAAATAATATGTACTGGACACTAGAACTTGCGTCATATCTAGAAGATGCTCCTTGGCCAGCTGCGAAAGACGAGCTAATTGACTTTGCAATTAGAACAGGTGCTCCGTTAGAAGTAGTTGAGAATCTTCAGGAGCTTGAAGACGATGGACAGCCTTATGAAAGTATCGAGGAAATCTGGCCGGACTATCCGACTAAGGATGATTTCTTCTTTAATGAAGACGAATATTAACTCGAATCGGCGCTCAGTAGGCGCCGTTTTTCGTTTCTTACCAATTCCAAATTGAAATTGTGTCGACTATTTATTTTATTCTTCACAAAAGGAATGTATCTTGTTAACGTTAGAAAGTGTAGTATCAACGCTTAATGACGGCGGTAATTTTATCTTAACTCAGATATTAATCCATTCAATTCAATGGAACTTCGACTATTAAAAGAGTTGGTTAAAAAGGGAGAAAGCGACCACCTTGAGTTCAAACTAAAAACAAATCACCCCGAAAAAATTGTTCGAGAAATTGTAGCATTTGCTAATACTCGGGGTGGAAAGTTGCTCGTAGGGGTGGGTGATGACAAATCGCTCAAAGGCCTCAAAGATATTGACGAGGACGAATTTCTGCTCAATAGAGCGATTGAAAAATACATTTCCCCAAAGCTGAATTATGAACAGCACCGAGTTGCCTTGGATTCGGAACGAGAAGTACTGGTTTTGAATATTCCTCGAAGTGCCGACAAGCCGCATTACGTGGTGGATAGTTCAGGAGAGAGAAAAGCATATGTTCGTGTTGAAGATAAGTCCATTCAAGCGAGCCGTGAAATGAAAGAAATTATGCGACGAGGGCGTAAAGAACGTGATGTGCGTTTCCGATACGGCGAAAAGGAACAAAAGCTAATGGAACTTCTGGAGCAACAACAAACAATCACCGTAGACCTCTTTGCTGCCTTTGCTGGAATCCCTCGGAAAATAGCGTCTAACACGCTGGTGGTAATGGTGCTTGCTCGCGTTTTGGAAGTACATCCTCAAGAAATGATCGATCATTTTTCTATGTCGATGGCATACCAGTCCCGATAAAAAAGTTCGGGGATATTTCAGTTTGAAACATCCCCGAATTGATAGAAAACCCCAAAGGATTCGCAATCATTGTTTTTTTATCCCTTAAAAAGGAAGGTCACCATCTGGATCTTCAGAAAAAGTAGTTATTGGAGGCATTGGAGGAGCACCTGCCGAGCTAGCACCTTGGCTACCGTCAGACTTTTCAACTTTCCATGCTTTTACTTCTGTATACCAACGAGAGTTGTACTCACGACTTTCAATATCTATTGATGCCGTTACAGTTTCGTTTATTTGAAGTCCTGCTTGATCAATTTTATCACCCCAAAGTGCGATACACACTTTTCTTGGATATTGTGATGGGATTTCAAGTACAAATTCCTGCTTACGCCATGTTCCATTTTTTCCTTGTCCCGACACCTCAGGTAGTATAGCGATAACGGCTCCTGTTAATTCCATATTAAATTTGAATTAGTAGTTACAATTTTTGAGACTTCAAAAGTACAAGTTTTGACCTTTGAAATCAATAGAAAAGAAGTATTAACCAATTGCCTGTTCCAAGTCGGCTAGTATATCCGTAATGTCTTCAATTCCGATACTAAGTCTGATCAAAGTATCACTAACACCAATTTTGGCTCGATTGTCTTTAGACATACTTCCATGGCTCATACTTGCAGGGTGCGCGCACATACACTCCACTCCACCCAGTGATTCGGCTAGCGAAAACAGTTCCAAGCGTTGCATTACCTCTATGGCTTTGTTAAAATCATTGTCCTTTAATTCAAAGGAAATCATCCCCCCAAAATTGCGCATTTGCTTTTTTGCAATTGCATAACCCGGATGGCTCTCTAAACCAGGGAAGTACACCACCCCTATTTTGGGGTTTGAAGTCATCCATTGAGCCACCTTAATTGCATTTTCACAATGCCTGTCCATCCGAAGATGTAAGGTTTTGATACCACGTAAAACTAAGAAACAGTCTTGTGGGCCAGGAACTGCACCAGCAGCCTTCTGTATGAACGACAATTGTTCATTCAAATAGCTATCGTTGGTAACCAAAGCCCCCATAATTACATCGGAATGCCCCGCTAAATATTTGGTTACCGAATGCATGACAATGGTAACACCCATGTCCAAGGGGTTTTGAAGGTAAGGGGTAGCAAAGGTATTATCTACCACACTGAGTATACCTCGTTTGCTACAAATTTGGGCAATAATACTAATATCTAGAAGCTTCAGTAATGGATTTGTGGGAGTTTCCAGCCATACCATACGAGTATACTCCGTCACATAAGACTCCAGATCATAGGCATTTGAAAGATCAACAAATACGAATTTAATACCCAAAGGCTCAAACATCATTTTCATCAAACGGGAGGTACCCCCATAAATGTCAGCCGTCGCAATTACTTCGTCCCCTGGCTTCAATAAACGTAAGATCGCATCAATGGCAGCCATTCCAGAGCCAAAACAAAGACCATACTTACCATTTTCAAGTGCTGCAATAGAACGTTCCAATGCCGCACGCGTCGGGTTTTGAGAACGGGAGTATTCATACCCTTTGTGTACACCGGGGCTTTCCTGTACATAGGTGGAGGTTTGAAAAATAGGAGTCATGATAGCACCTGTCGACGGGTCGGGCTGTACTCCTGCATGAATAGCCTTGGTTGCAAATTTCATTGGTTAACCGATTTTGACTTACGAAGTTTTTGTCCAAACGCTAAAGATTTGAACATTCAATTGTTTAAATTTAGGAATAGTAATCATAAAAGAGCTCATTTTAAGATAACTTTGTATCTAAAATAATAAAACATCGTGCAGCCTACCGTTCATTAAACTTTAAGGGTTCAAAACTGCAAAAATAATTCTTGTTACTTTGACTAATTCAGCATCTAAAGGTATTCCTACTCCTATCATCATCAGCATACTGATGACCATTATACCACTATTAGCAACTTCTTTACTTACAGCTTGGGCCATTTCAAATGAAGCACTACTTGCCAAATGGGACACCCAAACATGGCTACTCGTAACGCTATTATTAACCCTTACTTCTGCAATCGCTTTAACCCCACCCACCTTCTTGGCCCTAGTGTTTGGCTACTTTTTGGGGCTTACCGCAATCCCATACCTTATATTTCTCAATTTAGGTGCCATAGGCTTGGTTTACTCGTTCGCGCACTTTTTGGATGCTGGCACTACTTTACCTTACTTAATTAAGGCATTTCCAAAAGCCAATAAGCTCTTGCAGCGCTTTCATGAAAATCAGCTTCGATTAATATTTTTCGCCAAACTATCCCCTGTTTTGCCCTTTGCGGTTACCAATTTGTTTTTTGCAATTGCTGGTGCCAAATTCAAACAAGTGCTATTGGGTGGTACCGTTGGCATGATACCCCGCACCGTGCTTGCTGTTTGGGTAGGGAGCGAAGCACGGGACATTCAGTACCTATTGGAAAACCCAAATGAAGACTTGGTTACTAAAATACTTATGTTGGCACTAATACTTTTATCAACCTTTGGATTAGGCTACTTCTTAAAAGACAAAAAAATTGCCTGAAATTAGCGCAGTTTAATGACTCATAATTCTATATTTGATAATATCGTATAATAATAGGAGATTTACCGACATAAAAGCATGGGTAATATCCTGTTTATTTGTAAAATAATTATACTTATTAATCGAAGTAGAATGAAATCCTTACCTCTGATAGATCTATCGATCGTTATTGCTTATTTGGTTGGAATGGTAGCCGTTGGTGTCTATTTTTCCAGAAAAAATAACAGTGCTGAACAATTCACAAAAGCTTCTGGAAAAATACCAGGCTGGGCTATAGGGATCTCCATTTATGCTACCTTTTTGAGTAGCAATACCTTTCTGGGGGTGCCTGGAAAAGCTTATGGTAGTAACTGGAATTCGTTCGTTTTTAGCTTATCCATGCCTTTAGCAGCTTGGGTCGCCATTAAATATTTCATCCCGTTTTATCGTAATACCGGAGCCGTTTCTGCCTATACTCACCTCGAACACCGCTTCGGAGCTTGGGCACGTACTTATGCTGTTATCTGTTTTCTATTAACACAGCTTGCCAGGATGGGCTCTATATTCTTTGGCATAGCACTTAGTTTACAAGCACTTACGGGATACCCAATGGCCACAATCATGATTGTGGTGGGACTTTGTATTGTACTTTATACGGTAATGGGTGGAATTGAAGCAGTAATTTGGACAGAAGTAGTACAAGGAATTGTTAAAACGTTTGGAGCACTCGTTATTCTTTATCTAGTAGTAGACGGACTCGACGGA
>CAXBLH010000435.1:0-4975 GCA_963976315.1 uncultured Dyadobacter sp. | reverse complement strand
TTTTATTGGTGTTGTAATAATAATGCTTCCTGTTTCACCATGTCGCAACAGCCCCTTTGGGTTTGGGAAGGTAGCACGGAATGCTATGTTACCTGTTTCATTATTGAAATCCGCTTCGATGGTTTCAACGACTCCGGAGTGGTCGAATAGTTCGTTATTGGCCATACGTAGTTTTACTATTTCCTTATTTTTAGACTTAAGGCCATTGGCATAATTTAAATATTCCGCTTCTGGTACGTTGAAGTAAACCCACATTTTACTGTTGTCGGAGAGCGTAGTTAATAGGTCGCCTTCATCCAGTAAGCTACCAAGTCTTACTTGAAAATGATCCATAATACCACTGAATGGAGCCCGTATTTCTGTAAAGCCTAAGTGTACGGTTGCTAATGAGAGCTCTGCTTTGGCTTTATCCAATTTTGCCTTTGCAAGTGCTAGCTCATTTACTGATACGATGTTACTGTCGGCAAGTGACTTCGTATTTTTGTATTCCACTTGGGCGAAATTTGCTTCGGCCTGTGCTTTTTGCTGTTCTGCTTCATATAGCATCGGCATAATCTTGAACATTAATTGTCCTTGTTTGATATGCTGACCTTCATCCACAAAAATTTTCTGTAAATAACCTTTTTCTAAGGCACGTAACTCAATATGGCTAATGGCTCTAATTTGACTTACATATTCTTTTTCGATGACGGTGTCTTTTTCCACGGGGCTTGTCACCAAAAAAGTAGCTTCTTCTTCTTTTTCTTCATGTTTAGATTCACAGCTGGTCGTTGCAATGATTGCGCAGAAGCTCATGAATAAGAGAATGCCTCTCTTGCTTGTTTTACGGTTTATCATAATTTGATTTTCTTATTAATTGAAGTTAGATGGTAATGTCATTCTTTTGGGTTGCGAGGAGCTTGGAGGCCCAGAACCATGGATGGTTTCGAACGGATATTTGTATGGATTTTTAAACATAAATGCATGCTAGATTACGTTAAAATTCACTTATCGACTGGGTCCTCAATCACTATTATCTTCCTGATTCTTAATAGAAAAAAGTGCTTAAAAGAGAATCGATAGTTAGCAAACAATCAAAGCTTGATTATCTGGATACAAATACCGCCACAGCCAGTTAGTTTGGTATTAAATTCATATTAAATTCATATTAAAATCAAATATTCTGCGGCTATTGATGTTGAAGAACTAATAATATTTATAAAATTACCAAGAAGCCGCGTCCTTCTGAACTTTTGAAGTACGGTATTGGGGGGAATAGAAGGGTATTCGGTGGAGCTATAATGCAATAGCGGGTGCGACTTTTTATTTTGATATTGAAGTGGTTATCAGTTTTGATAGTTTTCTAACTGCTAATCCTAAACCCTATTATTTATGGAGGCCAGCGTGGTCCAGTGAAAATGGGGAGTTAGTCGATTTGGTCTTGAAAGGGTATTGGATAGGTTTTATTTAGAATTATGCCCCAGACGAATACAGATCTAATAGCTTGGTGGAAGGAATTGGAATGCTACTGAGTTCTCTGGTTCCTTGGGGAATCTCAGTATCCAAAGGGCTCTTACTGTTTTTTTGCGTTAAGTTAAAACAAGTAAAACTCAGAGATGAGCATGGTATTCCCAGATGGGGTTACCTTATATTGAAATTGTACAATTTTAGGTAGTTTGAAGGTATCGCGATTTCAAACAGGATTATTCAAAGGTTCTTGGTATTTAAGGAATTGTAAAAATAGTAGCCTCGTTCCGATGAAAACCGGGGAATTAAATGAAGTAAATGGTTGCTTTTTTTTCAGTCAGGTGGGCTCTTTCCTTAAATTTTCCTTTCGATACTTTTATGGTAATTATGGTAATAGTACGAGATGAGGTTAAATAATTCCACCTTATTAAAGGGCTTAGAAATATAATCATTCATCCCAAAGCTAAGGCATTTGTCTTTTTCTCCCGCCATTGCATGGGCGGTCATGGCTATAATAGGAACATTGCTCACACTGGCTTGCCTAATATTTTGGGCTGCGGAATAGCCATCCATTACAGGCATTTGGATATCCATCAAAATAACATCATAGTCCCCAATAATTGCCATTTCGTAGCCTGTTTTCCCATTATCTGCGATTTCTACTATACAACCAAATTTCATAAGCACACTTTTTGCTAGAAACTGGTTCAGGTTATTATCTTCCACCACCAGGATTCGAGGTTGGCTGTTGAATTTCAAGTCCGCCGGGTTCTCAATCTGAATTTGCTTAGCATGCTTTAATTCCACTTCACCATTCATAATTTCGTACTTTATCGTGGCAATAAATTGAGTGCCTTTTTCGGGGGTGCTATTTAAGGTAATAGTACCATTTTGAAGTTCTAGTAAGTTTTTTACAATGGTTAGTCCTAGTCCAGAACCTCCATAATCTCGGGTTGTCTCTGAGCTTGCTTGAACAAAACGTGCAAAAACATTTTCTTGCTGGTCTTCTGGAATGCCAATTCCAGTATCGTTAACTGAAATGGTAATATCAGCCTGGTTATTTTCTATTTTATTAAGTACAACTTGTATAGTAACTCCACCCTCTTTGGTGAATTTAATGGCATTACTAATCAGGTTATTCAAAACCTGAGTAAGCCGTGTGGGGTCTCCAATTAAATAATCAGGGATATTCTTATCAATTTCTACCTTCAAATAGAGCTTTTTCTCATTACTTTTATTTAAAAACATCATCTGAACCGATTGAACCAAATCGGTAATACGGAATGGTATTTTCTCAATGATCATCATGCCCGCTTCGATTTTTGAGTAATCTAGAATGTCGTTGATGATTACCATTAAATTTTCGCTGCTGGTTTTTATAAAACCTAAATATTGCTGTTCTCGTTTTGTAAGGTTTTTTACACCGATTAAGTTGGTAAATCCTATTATGGCGTTCATAGGCGTTCTGATTTCATGGCTCATGTTGGCCAAAAATCTTTCTTTTGCCGATGAGGCGATCAATAACTTATCTTCCATTTCCTTCCGGTCGGTGATGTCCACAATGGTAGAGAGCAAGTAATTAGTGTTATCAATTACAATTACTTCGGAGGAAATGAGTCCGTGCTTCTCAGTTCCATGTTTGTCGAAGTAAGGCATTTCAAGATTTTTGACTCTTTGATTCCTTAAAATTGCCTGTTTTATTTGTTCTCTGTTTTTATCAGAAATAATATTTAGTTCCACTATCGTTTTGCCGATGGCTTCTTCCTGTGTGTATTGCGTTATTTCTAAAAACACATCATTGATTTCAATTAAACGATTATACCGCATGTCGGTAAGCAGCATCCCCGCCGGACTCATTTGGAAAGTTTTGAAAAACTTTTGCTCACTAAATTGTAACTCTTTGGTTCGCTGCTGGATATTGCTTTCCAGAGAGTCATTCAAATCGTTCACTACTCTTTCCGCAATTAATTTTTTATAGTCTAAGTTGTTTAAATTATAGGCTGTTTTAGTTAAAATGATAAGTGTAATTACAATATAAAAAATCGTAGATGCCGTAATACCAAACTCAACATGCACCAATCCAGTGACATGGGATTGCATACGAAGAAATCCAAAAATTATAATGATAATGAAGGTGGGTATAAAAACCTGTCTGACCATAATATTTCCAGATCGGTTTCCAGTAAACAAGCCAGCCAAGCCATAAGTAGGAGCCAATAGAGCAATGGCGATGCTGAGCATGAATACGGCGATAGCCGTATGTAGCGCCATAGATCCCCAAAATGACAATTGATAGAAGCTGGGAACATGGTATAAATACCCAATCAACATCATGAACGAAGCTAAAGCAATGAAGGGTAATACTGTTTTATTAATAAACTGGACATAACGATGCTTTTTTATGAGCAACAAGGAAACGCTTAGTAAAGTAATACAGAGGGAAGTGGAAGGGGCCATCCTTCCAGGGTTTTTTATGTTATTTAGATGACCACTCTTATCAATAACAAAGAGTTCATCTATGAATAAATTTATTTCCAGAAAGGTTTGTAGTAAAGATAATCCAGCAACAAATAAAGAGATAGAAGCACAAATTTGGATTAAATATTTTGGATACTTTTCGTGGGAAAAGTAAACCGCAGCACCCACCATCCCAATGGAAAGGGCGGTGTTGAATTTCATGGAGTTGAGGCTTGGAGCAAATCTTAATAGAAAATTAATTCCAAACAACCATCCCAGAATAACAGAAACACCTAATATTATACAGCCAATTGCGGTATATTTAATAATACTATTTATGATTATTTTGTTCATCCAGAAATGTATGAATGTAGATTCTATTCTAATGTATGAAAAAATGAAAGAAGATAGGCCGCTTTTTTATAAAATTTATTTCTAATTACCGTATAGAAATTATAGTCGGCAAGTTAATAAAATAATACTACAAATTAATATCGATGTATTATTTTTGATCAGTAGATGTTGCCTTATAAATCGCTATCACCAATCACTTATTATGCGGATTCAAGAGGAGAATGGATGACGTTATATGATATACTTTTGTGTAATCATAAGTAAAAATGCATAGAGTTAGTTCGCTATTGCAGGACCATGAGGTGCCGTTAGGGCTATGGTATGTCGGTTGATCACAGAAACGAGTGTGTCCTGGTCATAAGGCTTAGAGATGTAGTCGGACATGCCTAGTCTTAAGCACTTTTCTCTTTCGCCTGGCAATGAATTTGCCGTCATGGCAATAACTGGAATTTGTGACCCCATTTTATTTCTGATCCATTTTGTGGCGGTGTAACCATCCATGACGGGCATTTGAATATCCATCAGTACCAAATCAAACTGTCTTTTTTCCTGTCGAGCTTGTCCTACAAGCGCAACCGCATCAATCCCGTTGTCAGCTATTTCATAATCGAAACCAAGTTTCGTCAGCATTTCTGAAAGAAGCATTTGATTTACATCATGGTCTTCCGCGACCAGAATTTTTATTGCTTTTCTAAGGGCGCTAGGCGTCATTGCCGCT
>CAXBLH010000434.1:0-4984 GCA_963976315.1 uncultured Dyadobacter sp. | reverse complement strand
AAAAACCGTCAAAACAAATATTGACGGCATTTTTTATAGATAATACGTAAATTTTTAAGAGTTAGGGCTTAAAATTAAAGTCGAAGGGCCTGGTAGCGTCGCCAGCTATAAGGTGGTTTGGGACGGGGTTCTCTTCGAGTCTTATCCAGCGATGGCCCGTATTGTGGTGGCATATACCAGCATCGGCGAAGTGCAGCACCAAGCGATCATGACCCACGAACTGACTGTTGACCTTAAAGAGCTTTTCGGACCCAATATTGATCCGGCAGACGTAACTGTAAATGTTTCTAACGGTTCCCAACCTATTGACACTGCCATTGATCCTAATGGTTCAGTAAGCAATAAATAATTACTAATCGATTGCCTGTACGATTCGCCCGTACAGGTAATACTATGTTTCAAATGTGGATTGGTTATCTGATTGTACAACAAATGAACAGGCTTGGATTGAGAAATGCGCAATGCGTGAACCCAAAGCCCAGGAATTCATTTTCAAGCATTTCTTTGGCTTTGCAATGGGGATAAGCCTCAGATATCTGACCAATACTGAGCTTGCCCAGGAAGTTGTCAATGATTCATTTTTGAAAATTTTCGACCAGCTTCCTAAAAAAGTAAAGGAAATCCGGTCTTTCAAGGGTTGGATGCAAAAGTTGATTGTACACACTGCCATTGACTATTTCAGAAAAGAAAAACGTCATTTTTTTTTAGCCAGCCTGGACGATACCAGCCATGTCTTCTCTTCTCAGGACTACCGGGATTATAACCAAAGTGTTGACGACATATTGCTAATGATGAATCAGCTACCACCAATATGGAAAGTGATTTTCAATTTAAATGAGGTTGAGGGATATAGTCATGAAGAAATTGGAAAGATGCTGAAAATTCCCGCATCATCCTCTCGCGCGTACCTGACCAAAGCAAAGCAGAAACTCCGCGAGCTGATTAATTCACAGAACAGGATTATTAAATAGCCATGTCGGATAAATCACCTTTTGACAGAAAAACATTAGAGGGGTTAAAGAATTACAACATTCCTTACCAGGAAGGCTCGTGGGACAAATTTGAGAAATTCAGAAAGAAAAAAGAAGACAAAAAACGCCTCATATTCTTCTGCTACAAGATTGCCGCCATACTTTTCGTTGCATTTGCTATTGGCTGGGGTATTATTGAATCGTCTGGTGATTTAAAAAATGCAATTGCTGAAAAACAATTACCAGGAAGTAAACCGAGCAAATCAACATTACATTCGAAAACAAACTCCATTCGAGATCGTACTGGTAACACAGTAGCTTTGGCACCGCAAACTGACATTTCACAAATACATTTGAATGCGACTTCAAAGAATAAAACTTCACAGGCAAAAAACAGCAGTTTGAATAGGCGATCGCGATTTACCGTTCAAAAGTTTGTTGATCCTTCGAATGCAGCAGCCAGTGTAGTTACACAACCAGATTCTGTTTCCGAACGAAATACGGAGCTAATCAGTCTGGAGACCCGGCCTGTCGAGTATCTTTCTATATACATGCTAAAGCCGTACATTCCATTCAGTGCGCAGGGCTTAGAGGAAGAAACGTCAAAGCGTTCGACAACGCTGAGATACAGCACAATTTTAAACCAAAATGTCAACCGTGCGACCAGCTCCCTGCCCGGTTATAGCTTTGGGCTGGGTGGGCTTACTGATATTTCTTTGTCCAAAAAAATAGATCTGAGTACTGGACTGAGCCTTGGCCAGCAATCCCTAATTGTACAAATGGAAAAATTAGCTTTCAATGCGTCCACAAGTGGAATTCCGCATCTGGACCGGGTAGCTTACAAATGGCTGCATGCGGAGATTCCATTGAATGTTCGCTTCCGAATGTTTCCAGCCCAGAAATGGAATATGTATTTTTCCGGTGGTCTGTCGGCACTAGGTACTTTCGGCCAGCAATTCGATTATACCTATAGCAACAGTCGTGTTTTAACAACTGTCACATATGTTGAGAATGGTTCACCAATCGTGACGACACAAACGCTGGAAGAAGAAAGTGTAGTGAGAGACCAACGAGCCCGGGATAAATTTGGCTTTGGATCAACCATTAATTTTGCATTGGGTTTCGCTCATCCGCTGAACACGGCCAACCTCTCTATAGAACCATTTGTGAAGTATCCAATCGGTACATTAACTTCCGAAAGATTACAGTTTTTAAGTCTTGGCATTCAGTTGAGGTGGTCTCTTATTCCTGCCGGGAATTTCAAAAAGAAAATTCCGGAATGAGGATACTGTTTAAACAGATATTTTGGAACTCGTTCAGATATAAGTTTGACCGGGGTGCCAACATTCGTACTAAATTTCCCATCGCATGATAAAATCCTCAAGATGAAATTAGTGCTTTGTGGATTTCAGATAAAACAGTCTCACCTTTCCATCCACCTTGGCTTAAATGTAAACGGACGTAGTTTTTATCAGCCATGTTGATTTGGTGAGCTATGGTTAGTCGTCGGCCGTTGCGTTTAGCAAAGGGCCACCTTTTTTTAGATTGAATTGGGGAGTGAGAACGTACATAAAAACGATGTGCTATATTTTGGTTATAGAAAGTGGAGTCAGCAAGTTCTTCAGCTCTTATTCGCATTTCTACACCGTCTGATTTGTAAACAGATTGCAGCGAGAGACATTAACAGACCGTGCTAAGAGAAAGGAGAAAGGGTATGAATACGTTTGTGTGAGCCGCACAAAGATCATGGATTATACTATTGATCCTAAAGATGATATAATCAGTCTTACGGCGAAGAAAAATCAAAATCTTAAAAGAACAAGGCATGAAAGGCCGTTTTGAGGAGCGCTTTGAGCAGGAGCTGGCGAAATTAATACTTAGCTTAACCAAGAAATCGGGAATAAAAAACGCAGAGAAAGTATGGGAACGAATTGGTCGAGCTAAACAGAAATATCCTTCTGCTGCTAAATACTACACCATAGAAGTTCAGATAGATAACAAAACCAACAAAGCTACTGCCATCACTTATAGGGTTAAACTAAAAGAAAGTGCAAAAAGCGCCACGGGTTTCGCGTAGAAAATTGATGGGTTATAAATGAGCTGTATTCGAATCTCAGTTCCATTGTTGACGATATTTCGAAAGTAGTCTGGTATGAAGTATAGCGAATCTGTTCCATTTTTTCTTTTTGGCTCATTAGACTTATTTCAATAGACAATCGCTTGATCAAAAATGTAGGAGATAACGTCTTAGGATTGAATATACCAAGCTTATGGTAAAGAAAAATTGCACACGAAAGTCGTGACTGTTTTTCTCCTTTCTTTTAATATAACCCAAAGAACTCGGGATAGCCTATGGAACAGTGTATAACTATGTCTCAAAACTAAAAACACAGTTCACTAACACCGTTTTTCGCCTGTTTGTAAGAAAAACCTCATGTAGATTAAACATTTTTATTTTTTTTATAAGGATTATCTGGAAATAAATGAATTTGAAACCCCTCATTTTTCATTGCAGCCATGACCTGATCCGACGGTCTGTTTTTAAAAATAATTGCACATAAAATTTGCGAAGGCATAATTGATAATTTCAGTAATAGATTGTGAAGCCACAGTTTTTTCTTTATTTTTTTAAAAGCTTTTGAAGTATTATCAGCCTTTTCATGAGCTACTTTAGCATTATAGTAGTTGTTATTAATTCCTTTAAAAGCAACCATTGACATACCTATTCCATTAGCAAGTTTATCAATTTCTCTTTCTGATAACTTAAAAACATAATTTCCAACATCTTCAAAGGAGTATCTATTTTTCCAATACTTCTGTAAGAGATTGGTATTAAAACGATCAAAAATGTTCCTAGCAGCTAAAAGTAAAGGCATTTTAGAAATCGGATCATGGGGCTCTATTAATACGACACCCTCTTTTGCTACTCTAATCATTTCATAAACCGCCAAATATGGCCGTGGAAAATGATGATATGCCTCTTTGCAAAAAACATAATCGAATGATTCGTCTAAAAAAGTCAATTTTTCAGCATTCTCAATAGAGTAATTATCAAAAAGCCCTTGTTTTTGAGATAAGGGAAGAAAAGTATTCGAAATGTCAGTTGCAGTCACTTTAAGGCCTTTTTTGTGAAAAAAATTAGCATCAAATCCATACCCATCACCAACCGTAAGCCAAGTTCCTTTCTCCAAAATTAAAGGATTGACCAATTCTAGCAATCGCCTATGTATCCAATGATTAATGGTATTATTTTCTTGATCATATATCCAATCATAAATCGCCTTTTGTTGTGATTCTTCAGTTTTATATTGTACCTGAAACCAATTAGAATGTGCCTCGTGGCTTAGTTTTTCGGTTGACATTATTTATTATTTAACGTAAATAAATTTAAATTCCTCAAAAATCTATTCAATATAAAAGTAATTCTAAACAGCCACCAAATATCTTGTAAAAATAATTTTATTAATTTATAATTTAGTACTAAAATAATAAACCAATCTACTATCATGAAAAAATCACTTTTTAGATAAATCCTCTTTCTGAGCTTGAGTTGCCTTGAATCCTTTGCTCAAATTACATTCATAATGAAACCAAATGATTGCCGTGGAAAAGATGCTCGGGTAATTGCTATTGCTGAATTATCCAGATCTGGGAATATAAATTATGGATCATATGAGTACTTAGATGCCGCAACTTGGACTTCTGGTGATATTTGTGGTGGTACAGGATTTATTCCTTCTTTTATTGATTTTGCTGATCTTCATAGTATTCCACAGGGTGCCACGATACGTCACCTCTTTAGCTTTATATGGAGTCCCTTCGTATGCTTCTGCTCCCCTTGGGAACTATGGAGTCAATGTTACTTAGCTTAACCAAGAAATCGGGAATAAAAAACGCAGAGAAAGTATGGGAACGAATTGGTCGAGCTAAACAGAAATATCCTTCTGCTGCTAAATACTACACCATAGAAGTTCAGATAGATAACAAAACCAACAAAGCTACTGCCATCACTT
>CAXBLH010000433.1:0-4995 GCA_963976315.1 uncultured Dyadobacter sp. | reverse complement strand
ATAGTGTAATTAATGCGTGTGGAGTAGGGGTTTTAGATAGTCCAAATACCGTTAGAGTGGAAGTGGTAACCGGTCTGGAAGATCCTTCGAAGCTGGTGCTCGTAAATACTTATCCAAATCCGGCCAGCGATTTTCTTATTTTGGAGTTTAGTCATGCAGCTCCTCGGCAGGTAGTTTTGTATAATGTGTCTGGCACCGCATTGAAGCAGGTTAATACCTCATTGGCAAAAGATGGTATGGATATTCGAGATCTGGTTCCTGGAACATACCTCCTTAATATTAAAGAGGGAGAAAAGTCCAAAACCCTGCGGATTGTGAAGGATAAATAATGGGACAAAAGGTGAATCTGTGTTGGCTTAAATTTTACACTAGAATATAAGCCATCCAATCAATTCCCATTCTGAACATCATCGTTTCGGATGCTTCTTTTGGCTTTTTTGATGGACTCTTTCAGTTTTCCAAATTTGTAGTTCAAGCTCACATTCACAGAGCGGTAGTATTCCCGGTAGTAATTATCCTGCTGGAAATCCGGGCCAAATGTTTCGTTATACCTTGTCCTGAATTTATTAAAAGGATTCGAAATAGAAGCTGAAAATGAAAGTTTGTCCTTAATTACATCCTTACTTACACTGGCCGAACTATAAAACATACTATTGGAGGTTCCCTGAAATTGCAGATTAGGGCCGTTGTAACTGAAATTAGCATTAACCCGCCATTCTTTTGGTAGTTTATAACCAGTTGATACTGAAATTCGGTACATAAAACCTTGATTTTTAATTAATTTTCCATCCACCGTGCCTCTGACCATTCCATAAGCAACTCGGCCATTCATATTAAAATTCCAGTTTTTTGAAATCGGATAGCCCATACTCATATCCATCATGGGCAGTCGTGCTGAGCCCGTATTTCCGTAGGAAGTTCTTGTGATATTCGTTTCAGGATTGAATACCGCCACCCGGAAAATAAGGTCTTGGAAAAAGTTGTAACCCAAATTGATATTCAGCGACAGTTTTTTAGGGCTGTATTCTTTGGTTAAAAGTAATATTCAAACCCCGGTTGTCTTTCAGTTTTCTGCTCAACGCAACAGAAGGAATCACATTGAAATAAGTACGATTCAAAGCAGATTCGGTGGTTATAAAGTCAGCATGAATAACCGTCTCTTCAATTCTCGCACCCGCCTTTAGGCTCCAGTTCTTTAAGTTATATTGAAACGAAGTATAGGCACCGTATACATCCTGTCGGTTTCTAAACCGATTGCTACGCCCATCTTGCAACACATAATCGCCCGTTTCTGGATCCAATTGGAGGTATTGAAAATCGCTATTATTGTTCCGCATGATCCCTTTCAAACCTGTTTCAAGCGTCAGCTTTTTCCAAGGATGTACATAATCCACCTGGACCGTCTGTTCTCCAAAATATTGGTCATTACTTTGGCGATAGTCCAACAGGTCGCTATCTATCTTTTCGGTAATGGTCGTATTGACAAACTGGTTGTTATTATAGGAAACACTTCGGTATGAGAAAGTCAAAAGTCGGTTTTTATTTGATCGAAATCCCTTTTGATAGTTCAACGCCATATCCAGGCCATTGCCCTGTCCGGTATTGCGACCGTTAATTTTAAAACCTTGTACCAACTCTCCGGAACGCATTAGTGCACTCCATTGGTAAGGAACATCCGTATAGTTGTTACCGTTTACATTGAATTGCCCGGAAATTAGATTCAGACTATCGATTTCATAACTTAGCTCTATGCCCAGATACCCATTCTTACTATCGGAGCGATTGGTTCCTTCTTGTTTCAGGAAAGTAGGGTATGCACCAGAGGTGGCTCTGTTGGTGGTATTAGTGGTTACTGGATTGTTATAAATATTGGCTCCTCCGAAACTTGAAATGCCGAATTTTCCAATCTTCGCATTCAACGAACCCCCAATTCCAGGGCCACCAGCTGGAAATCGTTCGCTTACGTTCAAGGTTCCGTTATAGCCGTTATCCAGTTTCTTGTTGGTAATGATATTAATGATTCCAGCCAGTCCCTCTGCGTCGTATTTGGCTGGTGGTGAAGTAATCACCTCAATGCGCTCGATAGAGGAAGCTGGCATACTGCGAAGAATATCCTTATAACTTCTTTCCATCATACTCGACGGACGACCGTTGATCAAGATTTTAAAGTCGGAATTCCCCTTCATCAGAATATTATTCTCCGCATCCAGCGATAGCATGGGAACTTTGCGCATCATATCTAATACGGTCAAAACCTTGCTTTCCGGATCCGCCTGCATATCATATACGATCCTATCAACTTCTTGTGTTACAATCGGTTTAAGCGTGGTGACCACCACTTCTTTCAACCCAATCACATCCGGACGAAGGATTAATTTCCCTAATTCCAAAGTCTTCTGTGTCGAATCGGTGAGGTCAACCTCCACCATCAACGTTTTGTAACCTACTCCAATAATGGCCAGATGGTATTTTCCTTTTTCAACGCCCGTGAACGAAAAAGAGCCGTCGTTTTTGGTATAGTCTACCTTGTGAACCTCAGTTTGGCTCTTCATTAAATTGACCGTAATAAAGTCTATTGGATTATTGGTCAGCGAATCCGAAATGGTACCCCGTAGCCCATAATCACCGGCTTGCCTTTGTGCTTGTGCGGTATTAAGGCCCAACCAAAGAGCTGCAAATTGTAGTAAGTAATTGATTTTCATAATATTTATTTTTTTTGGCTAATAGATTCAAACGTGATAGTTCCAATAGTAAAATACTTTTGATTTTACCATCACAACGGAACAAAGTTATGTAAAGTACTATGTAATGCAAGGTATAGGGTTAAGCCGTATCGTTGGTTTATTATGAATGGTGAAATGAATTGATGAGTGGTAGTGGGGAGGGGGTGTTATTTTTTTGAAGGTATCTTTTGAGGAAATAACCATTTTCTACCCTTTTGCTTTGATGTTAAAACATGTAGTATCCTATTTTAGAAGTGAATGAGTGTTTTGAGACCTCTGAGAGAATAGTGAATCGTTGGATTAGTAGAATATATTTTAATATTTACAACTTTATAGTTTAGTTTTAGAGATTAGCTTTACCTTTGTAACGTAAAATTGGTATATGATTACAAAAGCTATAGTTTCATCGTTCTTAAAAGACTTTAAAGAAAAAATGAAGTTTTGGGATGTTCTTTTTCGTGATGACAGAGGTAAGAATACCCAAGCTCTGATAGACCTGGAACTTCGCCCGATAGAAAGAAAAGCCATACTCGAAGTTCTCGAAATCAAAGATTATAGTGAAGGTCCACTCGAAGAAAAACTATATGGTGGTACCGATATGTGGGTGTTTGGCAAAATCATCAAGAAAAGAGAAGTGTATATCAAAACTACAATGGGGGCGATGGGCAGCAGCGTTATTTGTATCTCCTTTCATCTCGCACAGCACAAAATGAACTATCCTTTAAAATAGAACAATATGAAGAGTCCGATCACAGGTAAAGAAATGGTTTTGACCAAAGAGAGAAGGTCATTGGATTTTAGAAAGGAAACATTTGACATTGTTTTTCATAATTACAAATGTGAGGACAGTGGGGAACAATTTAGCACCACAGCATTGGATGAAGTGAATATAAATCAGGTATATAATCAATACCGGGACAAATTCAATATTCCATTTCCCGACGAAATCTCTAAAATTCGCGAAAAATATAGCGTATCTGCATCCAAAATGTCTGCTATTTTAGGTTTTGGGATTAACAGTTATCGCCAATACGAGGCCGGTGAAATGCCCATTATTTCTAATGCAAGGCTGATACAAATGATAGCCGATCCAAATAAATTCATAGAAATGGTGGCTTTGTGTGATTTGTTGGACGACAAAATAAAAGCGAAGTATATTCAAAAAGCCCAATTGTTATTCGAGGAAAGCAAGCGGAATATTTTCGATTCTAATTTAAAAGATTATCTGCTCGGTAATCATTTGGCAGATATTTATTCAGGTTACAGAAATCCCGATTTCGAAAAGTTTACCGAAATGGTCGTGTATTTTTCGGAACAAGTGCAGCCTTTTAAAACCAAAATGAACAAGTTGCTATTTTACGCAGATTTCTTAATGTTCAAACAAACCTGTTTTTCCATCAGTGGTGTTAGGTACAAAGCCATCGATATGGGACCAGTACCACATCATTTTCAAAGTATATTTGAATTTTTGGCCAATAATAATGAAATCAATATTGTTTACACACCATTTCCGCAAGGCTATACTGGTGAGAAATTCATAGCACGAAAAGACAGACCCTTTAACCCAACTTCATTTTCAGAAGCAGAATTAACAATTTTATCGAAAGTGGCAACATCCTTTCAATCCACAAGCACCTATGATATGATTGCATTGAGCCATCTGGAAGAGGCCTGGAGGAAAAATGAGGGAGACAAAAGGGTAATCAGTTATGAATATGCTTTTGATTTGAAGGGGGGATTAGTTGATTTTAGCTTATCCTAAACAAAGAAGCAGCTTCTAGTTCGAATGATGTATAAGTAAATATTTTTAACTAGGAAAATATAGATAACTGATGATTCAAAAGTTATATCTTGGAGAAATGTCGGAATTGAATATTTTCAAAATAACTCCTAGGCTCCATCAATTATGAACGAACTCCTTGAAATTACAAATCAAGACATTGCAGTTTTAGAAGATGGTGAACTGAGAAATCTTATTGGACTCCTATGCGAAGCAGACTATCGAAGTAATGGTCTGTCAACAAGAGGGATACAATGGGGAGGGCATCAGGATTCGCCAGACGGAGGTATTGATGTTTTGATAAAGTCAAATGTTCAGCCACCTGAGAAAAGTTATGTATTAAGTGCTCATACAATTTTCCAGAGCAAAAAATCGGATATGAAACCTGCTCAAATCCGAAAAGAGATGCAGTCTTCAAAAATATTAAAAGACTCGATTGCTAACCTTGCCAAAGATGAAGGTGCTTATATCATTGCTTCTTCTCAAACGATT
>CAXBLH010000432.1:0-5003 GCA_963976315.1 uncultured Dyadobacter sp. | reverse complement strand
GACAGAACGGTAACTTCAGATAGAATATTGGATAAAATAACTAGCCCTTGGGGTGGGATTAGAGCCGGAATATCGATTGGGTTTAAGTTTTAAAGGAGATACTGATTTATAATATTGACTTGGTTCTAGTGCAAAAAATATATTATTATGAGAAATATATTGATTCTATTAGTATGGATAGGAGCTATTGGCATACTTTCTTGTACTAAAAATGAAGTGAATTTGGATGCTAATGACGAGATGAATGGTGATTCTGTAAAGAATTCTACAATTTCGGAAACAATTTTTATAGGAAGCGATGATAATTATTTTTATGCTATTGACCCTGCTTCGGGGAAAATAAAATGGGAGTATAATGCGGGTGATGAAATTTTAACCAACCCTGTCATATATGAAGGTCTGGTTTATTTTGGTTGTAAAAATGGCATTATTTTTGCTTTAGATATTAGTTCTGGAAAACAAAGATGGATCTACCGTGTTGATTATGATCAGGCAATTTATACTGGCCCAATCGTAAAGAATGGTGTAGTTTATGCAGGTGCAAAAGATTTTCTCTACGCTCTTGATGCAAAAAATGGAAGTCTTAAATGGAGATATTATTCAAAATATGTTTTGGGAGATATTATTAAAATAAACGGGGACATTTTATATGTTTCTTTCTCTGACACAATGAACGCTATTGACATTTCAACTGGCAAACCAATTTGGACATTCATAAGTGGGAATTCAATAGTAACTGGGTCGGCTGTTTCAGGGGGGTATTTATATTTTATGGATTATTCGGGGGTTATGTATGCCTTGGATGCATCGTTAGGTGACCTAAAGTGGAAATATGAGACAAATTTTGGTGGTTTTCATAATACAACTCCACTTGTGGCCGATGAAGTACTATATTTTTCGATTCCGAATAGAGATCAATTATTTGCATTGAATTCAAAAACCGGATCAAAAATCTGGAATTTAGACAATATTGATTTTACTGATCCGCATAGTGATTCATCGCCTTCAATATACGGCAATACACTTTTCGTGGCAGGAAGTAATCTTTACGCCATAAATGCAAAGAGTGGTGTTTTGGAATGGCAAGTGTATATTAAAGGAACGAACGTTAGTCCAACTTTTGCTGGAAACAAGGTTTACATTGCTAATTGGTATTCTGAGTTCTACTGCATAGATGTCAATACAAAAAAAATCGCTTGGAGTTTTAACTCAAAAACTAGAGGGTTTCACACTTCGGCATGTGTTCTAATGAAAGACGGCAACGTAAAATACCCGTCTACTAGTGGTATGGTTCAATAACGTCACTCTTCTTTTTGAAACCTATGAAAACTATCATTCTAATCCCAATCTTACTAATCGGTATCATGATCAGCTCCTGTTCCAAGTCCTCCTACACTCCTAGTATAAAGTTTTTGAGGGAGTCCTATCATGGTAGTCTTACTGGTTATGCAATTTATCAGAAGAAGAATTCCAAAAAGACACTGGAGGTAGAAGGTAAAGATAAGGTGAAATGGCTCAAAAAGTTTAATCAAATACATAGAGAAAATTTTGTTGACTTATTTCCCTATAAAGGATCTTATAAAGAATATTCAACCGTTATTTTGGTTCCAAAGGGTAAGGAAAATCTATACCTGGCTGCGAAACGAGAACATGACGAGAAAGAACAGAAAGAGCATAATGATGCGGTTTGGAGAAATATAGGTACTATAATAGGAGTTGGCGCCGCAATTATCGGTAATAAAGGCAATAACAACAGCTCTGAAAAATCCAGTACTAGATGGGTTTCTTGTTCAAGATGTGGTGGCTCTGGAAACGGGGATATGCGACCAGACCGTACCTATGCACCTTGTAAAAAATGTAACGGACAAGGAAAGGTTGAGGAATAGTATTGTGCTAATTTTCTGATTCGTTTTCATTTTTAGGCGATTTGAATTAATAATTCACCCCAACTCCTGATAGCTTTTTTACATTATTCAAAATCATCAAATCCGTTTGATAGGTTCGCTTTGCGATCTTATCAAACGGATTTTTTACTTTCCTCCTTTTTTTTATAAACACTGTTTAGTAACTTTGAATAGTTAATATATAAAGCAATGGGTATTTCGGAAAGACGGGAACGGGAAAAGGAAGAAATGAAGGACTTGATTCTTCAGGCTGCGCTAAAATTATTTTTGGAAAATGGCTATGAAAAGACCAGTATTCGAGCCATTGCGGATTTGATTGAGTACAGTCCGGCTACCATTTATTTGTACTATAAGGATAAGAATGAATTATTTCTCGAAATTCAAATGCTGGCGTTCGAAAGTATGAATGAGGCTTTTGAAGGGATTCTGGTTATTCAGGATCCGTTAGCCCGGCTCATTAAGATTGGGGAATTGTATATCCAATTTGCTTTGGATCATCCTGAGTTGTACGATTTGATGTTTATTATGGAAGCTCCTATGGAGTCCTTGGATTGTCAGGATAAAAAATGGCAAGATGGGCAAGCGTCCTTTGAGTCGCTCAAAATGATCATTAGAGATTGTCAAGATGCTAATTATTTCAAAAAGGAATACGACGTAGAAACGCTTTCACTTACCATTTGGAGCTATATACACGGTTTGGTGAGTCTATACCTGAAAAAGCGATTGGGGATTTTTGACGATAATCGCGAACTGGAACGGATCCAAGAATCGAATGCCATGTTTAGTCAATTTCTAAAAATTATATCAGAACAAAAATGAAAAATCTACTAAAATTGGAGAATTTGGGCGAGTTTTTACTTGGCATATTTGTATTCAGTTATTTGGATTTTAGTTGGTGGTATTTTCCGGCCTTGTTATTACTTCCCGATCTAAGCATGATCGGTTATTTGATGGGGCCTAGCTTTGGAGCGGTAGTGTATAATTTCTTTCATCATAAGGCCCTTGGTATACTCATTGGTATAACAGGGTTTTATATGGCCGACCAAACTTTGATGTTGGCTGGGGTTATTTTATTTGCTCATGCGGCAATGGATCGTATATTCGGTTACGGACTTAAATACCCTGATGATTTCAAACATACACATTTGGGAAAGATTGGTGCTTCCCAATAGTGTAAAGTTTAATTTTTTAAATGTGCAAGCTACTTGCATATTTTTTTATCAATTCACTAAACAGTGTTCACTAATAAAACATATAAAATGAAGAATATTTTAATAATCAACGGGCATCCAAATCCTGAGAGTTTTTGCGCCGCTATTGTCGATCGTTATGTGCAAGGAGCAGCACGTGTAACATCTGTCAAAACGCTGCACATTCATAAATTAGATTTCAATCCAAATTTGCAGTATGGTTATGAAAAGCGAACAGAATTAGAACCAGATCTGCTAGAAGCGCAACGGCTTATTAAGTGGGCAGATCATTTGGTGTGGGTATATCCTTTGTGGTGGGGTGGGGTCCCTGCTATATTAAAAGGTTTTTTAGACCGTACTTTTTTGCCTGGATTTGCTTTTCAAAAACGTGAAAATTCGGTTTGGTGGGATAAATATTTAACGGGTAAATCGGCTCGAATTATCTGTACCATGGATCAGCCGTATTGGTATTACTGGCTTATAAACGGCCGTCCGACGCAGCACGCAATGAAAAAAATGACACTTGAATTTTGTGGTATTAAGCCGGTTCGTACTACGAATATCGGTCCCATTAGACTTTCAAAAGATGCGTATAGGGAAAAGTGGTTGCGGAAGATTGAACAATTGGCTACTTCCGAAGCCGTAAATTAGTACCACCCCATGGTGCTGGTAGGAAAGGAACTCTGATGTAGTCATGCGACTACAAGGCAGGAATTAGCTTGAATTGAATCTAAACAGGGGTGGAATTGTGACATCATCAAAATAGTTCGTCCATAAATGAGCCACGCTTGCCAGACTCAATGAGATTTGAGCTGGGAAAGTGAGGGTGGAAAGTTAATATAACAATGACGTGTTTTTATTGTAAATAATTTATAGATTAGCTTTTGGCTATCAGAACGTTTACTTGCTGGTAAGTTTTAATCCTACTCTCATTTTTTTAAATAAACAGACTTTATGTACCATGTTAAAACCAACTGTTACTTTCCGACAAAGACGTGCTTTGGGACAAAAATTGAGTGCGACTTTTGATTTTATAGAACAAAATTACAAACCGCTGTTTTCTTCACTAGTTGTAATAGCCGGTTTACCAGCATTGCTTGCTGGAATTTTACAAGGCTATGTCCAAACTAGCGCCTTGCAATTGATAATAGGACGAAGTCCCAAGATGAATTTACAAGAGTTAATGGCACCAGTATCAATGGGGATCGTGCTGCTGACCATGTTCTCATATTTGCTAGCCACGGCAGTAGTTGTCAATTATATGGCACTCTATGAGGAAAAAGGTAATACCGAAAAAATTACTGTCGCAATGGTTTGGGAGCAAGTTAAAGCCAATGTATTGCTTATTACGTGGGGTTATGTACTGACCATCTGCGTTACCCTACTTTTTACGATACTACTGATTATCCCCGGTATTTACATGGGTATTTGTATTCAATTTTTCATGTTCGCCATTGTTTTTGAAAAACTTACCCCTCAAAAATCGTTACACCGGAGTTACGATTTGGTAAAAAGAGAATGGTGGGGCACCGTTCTATTTGTGATTGTCATATCAATCCTCTCCTCATTAGCTGCACTAATTATCCAACTTCCTTTCATTATTTTAGGCATTTTTGAATATTTCCACGTTGGCGAAGATATGTTGGCTCTTAAGCCGGTTATTATTTTCGTGGCCATGTCTGTCAGCCTCATTGTCTTATTTGCTAAAGCGCTAGTTTGGATTGGTTTCGGTTTTCAATATTTTCATTTGATAGAAGTTGAGAATTCGAGGAACAAACGTTTTAACTTTCCTTCGGAAACGGAAGGAGATTCCTGATTTCATTACACCCTCTCAGGATAAGGGCGTTTTATACCATCTTAACTAAGAGCCTGTTTAAAAATTAACCAATAGTTTGTTTATGCTATTTTT
>CAXBLH010000431.1:0-5011 GCA_963976315.1 uncultured Dyadobacter sp. | reverse complement strand
TTCAAAATTTAACGCAGATAGAGTCAAAAAATAGCATAAACAAACTATTGGTTAATTTTTAAACAGGCTCTGAAGGAACCATACGGTTCCCTTTTTTTGGCTCGGGATGATTTGCAGTGGGCAATTCCCTAAAAGGCAAGAAGGTATTTTTGGAAATCGGTCATGTAGATTAGCTATTGAGTGGTTTTAAAATGCTTTTTTACAAAAAACCTATCTGACGACATCGGAGAAGTGGTCCGCCGCGCGGTTACTTCTTGTGTTAAACCAAAAAGTAAGGAAACATATTCGCTTTCAAAATTTTCAAAAAATTCGTTGTCGCACAACAAACCATATAGAGCAATAAAATTATACAAAACAAAGAAACTAAAAATGAAACAATTCGATAAGTAACTAGTAGTTTAGTAAAAATCACTCAAAAACAAAACAGGTTCAGCCCCTTCTTCAGAATCCAAAATCCCCTGTCGCGAAAGCCTCTATATTTCACATGCTTGTATATCAATTAATTTTCAACTCTCCCAGATTAAAGGAAAAATACAATTTACTTTACTATTGAAAAAACAAACTATAAGGTATCATTCATTCAATCATCCCTACGCCAAAATTTCTCATAAATTCCTGTAAGCCCCAAATCGAATCTTACACTAAGTAATTTTTGTACAATCAAACAAATAACAAGTTAAGGTTTTAGTGGCTCCCTCATCCTTAATCTGAACGAAAACTAATAGAGACCTAATATACTAATTACCAACATATTAGACTAGGTATACCCATAACCACATTATTATATAAATTAAAAATAATTCATTTTCGCAACTGAAACCATGATTAATTCACGAATTAATAGGTCATACACATAGATATACTTCACAAATACTACAAGAATAAGTTAATTATTACTAGTATAATTACTTCTGATTTTCAAATATTAAATTTAATTAAAAGTAGATACTAGACTTCCTATCATCGTTTTACTACTATTATATAGGAATAAAATTTACTACAAAAAAAGTCTACTTTTTTTGAAATATGCAATTACCTCAACTACATTTGTAGATAATTTTCTAACCTGTCACCAATTAATTACACTGTAACCTACACCTCCTAATCTTACCATCAGTGGTTACCACTGTCAAAACAGAGACCACCAATGTTTCGATCTGCCATCTTCCTCCGAGTCCGTAACCCTCTATATTAAATATAATTTTTTTAACAAATGAAAAATTCAACCCGATCTCCTTTGTATCAATTTATTTGGTCTAATTTAATTTTAATTTCCTTAGGTGCCTTCTCTTATCGTCCCATTTTCGCACAGGGGATAGATAATATAATTACAGTCCCTGCTGCCTATCGTCCTTCTCCTTTTATTGGATCAGGGAACTTTAATGCGATTATATTTGGAAATCATACTGCAGATACCGGGGATACGGAAGGCCGGTTAGCGGTGGCGGGTAACTTCACCTATGCGCCCTCCTATCAAAACTCCTATAGTGTTGGCATAGCGGCTGGTACCATTGGCTCCACAAATGCCCCCACCAACACAGACAATTTTGTTGTGAATGGAAATATGGAGAACAATGGAAACCCTGACTGGACAATTCAGGGTAATTTCATTAGCAAAACAATTTCTGGAAATTCCGTTATGCCAAATGGAACAACCACTACAGGAACTTCCGACCATATTGTTTTTTCAACAGGCGAATTACTTTATCATTACCAAAGCATAAGTACTGGATTAAAAAATCAAGCCAGCAACTGTACAGTCGCTTATAGTGTTTACAGTAGCCCCATTACCATAACAGGCACCAGTAATACGATCAATTATGCAGAGGTTACGGTTCCAGACAATATGGCCACAACAGGTTTTAGTATTAATACACCAGCGGGATCTACCACCGTAGTAAATATTTTAAACTCTTCGTTAACCATTTCTGGTGGTAATATGCTCATTAACGACGCTGGAATTAACGGATTTAACGGATGGGACAATGGCTCCAAGGTTCTGTTCAACTTTCCCAATGCAACTAGTATTACTTTTCAAAACTTTGCTTTATTAAGTAGCTTACTCGCGCCATATGCTTCTTTCGGAGGAACTGGTGGATCTATTAACGGGCAGTCAGTTATTGGAGGAAATGTTAATCAAGTAAGTGGATTTGAATTCCATAACTTTGACTTTAAAGGAGAAATCAATCCTGATGTTTTGCCGGTTAATTTAATTGAGTTCAAGGTTGCAGAAAAAGAACAGTTAGTAAATCTCACTTGGGAAACTACCTCAGAAAATAACAGCAGTGTATTTGAGATAGAACGTAGTGCTGATGCAAGAGCTTGGAAAAAGATTGGTCAGGAATCAGCTAAAATTAATACACAAACTCGCACTTTGTATTCATACACCGACATAAATCCAGAAAATGGTTCTAACTATTACCGTTTAAAGATGGTGGACCAAGACGGAACATACGCTTATTCCAAAATAAGAGCCGTAGAGGTTAACCGCGAATCCCAGGAAATGTACGGCTACCCCAATCCAGTCAATACGGGTACACTTCATTTACGGTCTGAGAACTGGACAAATATTAAAACGGTACAATTTTTTAATCAAAATGGTGAGAAGATAAATCAACCAGATATTATGGTTCACCAAAAAATAAATGTCTCCGGTCTATCAGAAGGGATCTATTTCTTGGAATCAACCTATTCAAGTGGATCCAAAAAATCACAAAAAATAATTGTTGAATAAGGTTGGAAGCAGGTGCTATTACAAAAATTAAGGTGGTAGCACCTGGTACTATTTCATTGCAAAGTTCATAAATAACTCTGGTAAAGCATCAGCTTGCCCTTGGAGAGAAGCGAAATAAAAAAAACGTTCGATTTCCAGATTCAAAACATCGACAACGGTACACTCCTTATTTTGTAATTCTTTTAAAACGGAATGAATCGATAAAAATGCCATGCTGTCAGCATGAAGCAAATAAAGCTTCATACTTTCACTACTTCCTAGTTGCATATCCACTTTTAAATCTGAAAGGCTTATTCCCACTTGCTTTAATGCATGTGCTATAACCTCTAATGTACCGGATCCCGGCTCTCGCAAAAGCAAAGGAATTTCTAAGAGTTTCTCCTTGGTCACATAGCCCGAACGTGCTAATGGATTATCCGATCGAGAAACCAAAACGATTTCATCTTTTAAAAATTCGGTATACTTAATAGCACTATTTTTTCGATAACCCTCGATGAGTGCAAGGTCAATCCCGCCGTTTTGCAGTGCGAGTTCGATGTCCTCTGTATTTTTTATTACAAGGATAATTTCGATTTCTGGAAATTTTTGACGAAACCGAGCCAGAATTGGAGGTAATATATATTGAGCAACTGTGGTACTGGCTCCTAGCCGTAATTTCCCCCGCTTACTTTGGTTCAAACTACTAATTTCAAACTCTAAGTGCCTGTAAATTTCGAAAATTTCGTCTGTATAATGCAGTAATAGCTCCCCAGCTTTGGTTAACTTTAAATGGGAGCCGCTTCTATCAAACAACTTAGTTTTAAGTTGTGCTTCCAGTTCATGGATATGGCGAGTTATGGCGGGCTGCGTAATGGATAGCTCCTCTGCGGTACGGGTAAAGTTAAGTCGTCGCGCAGCAGTATGAAAAACGTGCAATCTAAAATCAAAAATCATATCAGGAATTGAAATTTTCCTAAATATACACTATCAAGCATTAATGGATAAAAATAAAGAAGCGATCCAAAAAAAAGGCGACTCTTTCGAGTCGCCTTTAGAGCCTGTTTATTTTTCTTATTCAGTAAGTTCCTCTTCCTTTTTTCGAACAGTTATTACTAATTCTTGGGTATCGGCTTCATGCGTGGCTACCAAAACATCGCCTTCTTTTAAATCGCCTTTCAGAATTTCTTCCGCTACGGGATCTTCAAGATATTTCTGAATAGCTCTATTCAGCGGTCTTGCACCGTATTGCGGATCATAGCCTTTCTCTGATAGAAAATCTTTGGCTTCCACCGTCAATTCAATTTCATAACCAAGTCCTTTCACACGGTTGAATAACTTACCTAAAGAAATATCTATGATTCTATGTAAATCTTCTCTTTGCAAAGAATTAAAGACAATCACATCATCAAGACGGTTCAGGAATTCAGGAGAAAAAGCCTTACGAAGTGCGCTTTGAATAGTGCCTTTCATAATTTCATCCTGATTTTCCGATTTGGCTCTTGTGGAGAAACCAATCCCCGACCCAAAATCTTTCAGGTCACGAGCTCCAATGTTTGAAGTCATAATGATGATTGTATTTCTAAAATCAACTCTACGACCTAGGCCATCCGTCAAAATACCATCGTCCAATACCTGCAATAAAATATTGAAAACATCTGGATGCGCTTTTTCAATCTCATCCAGAAGAATAACACTGTAAGGTTTTCTACGGATTTTTTCAGTTAATTGACCACCTTCTTCGTAGCCAACATATCCCGGAGGTGCTCCCACCAGTCTGGATACACTGAATTTCTCCATGTATTCACTCATATCAATTCTCACGAGAGAATCATCCTTATCAAACAAATAAGTGGAAAGCACTTTGGCTAGTTCCGTTTTACCTACACCAGTTGGGCCTAAGAATATAAAGGAACCAATTGGCTTCTTGGGATCTTTCAATCCAACCCGAGTACGCTGAATCGCTTTTACAAGCTTTTCTATAGGTGGATTTTGTCCAATCACCTTTCCTTTAAGGACATCGGCCATGTTCAACAATTTCTTGCCTTCATCCATCGAAACATTGGTAACCGGAATCCCGGTCATCATCGCCACCACTTCGGCCACATGTTGCTCAGAAACCAAATAACGTTTTTGCTTCGTTTCTTCTTCCCAAGCCAATTTAGCACGGTCAAGTTGATCAATCAATTTCTTCTCACGATCACGAAGTTGTGCCGCTTCCTCATATTTTTGGCTTTTCACCACGCGATTCTTTTCCTGCTTGATTTGTTCAATTTGCTCTTCAAGGGTAAGAATCTCTTC
>CAXBLH010000430.1:0-5014 GCA_963976315.1 uncultured Dyadobacter sp. | reverse complement strand
GTGCTATATTTCTTCTACGATAAACTCGAAATCAACAGTGCCAGTTTCGCCATTTACTGCTGGATGTGGAATGGGATTTATATTAATATTAGAAGCGTTAAAGATTCCCGATGCTGCAAGTGCCTTTTGTGCAAGAATTACTTTTGACCTATTAAAAACCTCTCCAGGCTTTATGTTTATGATTTGGAGTGCAGTTTCTCGGGATACTTTTTTATTTCCTGTTACAATGATTTCGCCAATATTCATTATTGGTCCTTCAAACAGGTTTATAACTATATCCTGTTTGTCTTCCACTTCCTTTTGCTCCACTTCCACTCTAAAAAATAGATATCCTTTGTCCATATACATGGAGGTTACATTTTTTTGTAAGGTCGATGTACCATACAACAAATCTTCAATTTCTTTGGAAGCATACTTAACGGACGCGTCCAAATGGAACACTTCGTTTAGCTCTTCGTCGGTGAAGATAGTATTTCCTTTCCATGTCAAATTACGAATCAAGAAAGGCACTAAATTCGTGGCTGGAACGAAAGCCCCTTTCTTCTCAAAAGTAACCTCCCTTCCGCCCTCAATATAGGAACATAGTACAATCACCAAGAACAATAATGGAAATATTGCGAGGTAATTCAGCTTTTTAATAGAATTTGATTTTGGCTTGGTGAGCATGGTGATTCGACGAAAAATTTGGTGGTTAGAAAAGGTGTGACTTAAACTTAGCGCTGCTTTTGATTGGCTGAGCTTTACGAGTAAAGTTCCGTAGGCATAAATATCTCTGGTTTTATTAGCAATGACTTCATCAACCAAATACTCATGCACCAATTTGAGGGCATTTTTGAGGTATCCCACTGCCGGATTAAACCAAAACAGTACTCCGAACGCTTCTAATAACAGAATATCATACGTGTGTTTCTGAACAATATGAATACGTTCGTGCATTAAAACCATTTCCTTTTCAGCATTGGTCAGTTGCTCCACCTCTTGATTCAAAAAAATGGTTTGTAAAAATGAAAAGGAAGGAAAATTGGACTGGCTATATACCCTGTACGCATCGTTAATTTCCAATAATTGACTGCTTAGTCTCAGCCTTTTAATTTGTAATAGCCCCGCTAGCAGCTTGCGCAAATGGTATGTAAAGCCAATGAAATAAACAGATAAAAGCAGATCTGAAATTGAAAAAGACAAGTTTTGAGTAGCAACATCCGCCCATTGTTTTACCACAATGGATCCCGTGTTATTTGTCCAATTTGCAAGATTCAAAGTTTTATCTAAAAAAATTTCTGATGGCGTATAGAAAGAAAATCCAAAAATGGAATGACTAACGCACACAGCACTCCTACAATCAAATAAACACGATTCCAACCGAAATAGGTATGGTGCTCATAACTAAAACGGTATAAGGTAGCTGTTAAAATCAAGATCAAATTGGCTTCCACCACATTGACCAAAAACGATTCATTCATATGGATGCCTTTTCTAATTTAATTTGATTGCGTAGCCATTCATCTCACCCCCATTTTCCATACCAAAATTTGAACGATTCAAACTTAAAACTTATTATTAAGTTTTACAACTAAATTTTAAGTTATACAATAATTAACAGTAAAATTGGATGTACCAATACGGTTCTCACGGCATCGTCTGATGAATCAAATCATGGTAATTTCTATAAACGTCTCATCCCTCTGGGATAAATTGAAAAGCCCTGTCAGAAATTGGAGCCCTTATTTTTTTCATTTGGGAAAAATGGCGTAGTACTTATTATTTATATCATTACTAAGTAGTTAATACCCACGTAATCCAACAAAAACGCCACAGTAAGCAGCCACCACAGAGGCACTAGCCCTAGCCTCTCAAAATAGGAACAAACATCTGCCCCGCTTTGCGTTCAACTTGCTTTGGCCTGAATAAAAAGCTCACCAGAATTGTCAAATTTGATATCAATTCTATATTTTAAGTCCAAGAACTTAATAGATTGCAGGGTTAACGCCCCTTTGATGCTAATCTGGTCTTTTTTACTACGAAGAGATCAGCGCTCTGCCCCTTAGGATTCTGTATGATTTCCAGAAGATGAGCATTACAAATTGTGTCTATTAATTCATTTGCTGTTGGCAACATCAAAGGTTTATTCCGAAAAAAATCAATTCATAAACCCCTCCGACCGCGCGGTATTCCAGTATTTAATTGGATGAAATAGTGCGGTACCCAATAATTCAAAAAAGCATATATTCAAGGGCTTAAAGAATAATAATTTCCTACAATATATCAGATTTATTATATTTAGTAAAACATCATTTAATCCACGATCTTTATGAAACTTCTCAATACAAATGTTTTGGTTACTGGTGGTGCATCGGGCTTAGGGGAAGCTACTGTAAGGATGCTTTTGGAAAATGGAGCCAATGTAACTATAATTGATATTAAAGACCTTGGAGATCAAGAACTACAAGAGAAATTCGCAAAAAACCTAAAGGTCATCAAAGCTGATGTTGCTAGTAGTGTAGATATAAAACTTGCCATTAAAAGTATAATCGCCCATTTCGGATCTATTGATATGGCAGTAAACTGCGCTGGTATTGCTCCCGTAGGAAAAACTGTTGGCAAATTTGATGGGGAATACACACCGCATCCGATGGATCTTTTTGAGAAAACGATACGAGTTAATCTGGTAGGTACCTTCAACGTAGTTCGGAATGCAGCCTACGCAATGGAGAAAAATTCTCCAAACGAACAGGGAGAACGTGGTGTAATTATCAATACTGCTTCTGTGGCAGCATTTGACGGACAAATTGGTCAGGTAGCCTATGCCGCTAGCAAAGCAGGAATAGCAGGAATGACGTTGCCTATGGCTCGTGATTTGGCTAAAAACGGCATTCGTGTAATGGCGATTGCACCAGGACTTTTTGAAACTCCCCTACTCGCCAGTTTACCCGAAGAAGCCAGAATATCACTGGGTCAACAAGTGCCCTTTCCGCCTAGGCTAGGGCAACCCAACGAATTTGCGATGTTGGTAAAATCAATCATGGAAAACCCCATGCTAAACGGTGAAGTAATCCGATTAGACGGTGCGATTCGGATGGGTCCAAAATAAAAAGCACTTGCACCCTCAAACAATGGCAATACTCAGCGCTTTGTATTTTGAAAATATATCGATGTCCTCGTGCTGATCGGTAATGATTTTATCTAATTGTGTAGTTGGGCAAATATAGTAAGCCTCTGCAGTGTCGAGTTTTTCAATTGTTGCCAAAGCGATTACCTCTTTGGAGCAGTGGACCATGGTATGCTTCACGGTGCTTTCCTCGTAGTCGGGTCCCGTGACACCCAATTGGTCATGAATACTACAAATTCCTAAAAAACAGATATCGGGTCTAAATTTTTCAATAAAACGAGTGGTATCATTCCCCACCGTTACAAAGGAACTTTTCATCAATCTTCCCCCAGCAAACAATACTTCTATATTTTCATGTTCTTCCAAAATCGTAACTATTGGAAAACTATTGGTAATTACTGTTAACTGCAAATCCTTCGGCATATTCGCCGCTATCAATAAGGTAGAAGTACCACCATCCAAAATAATAACCTGGCCATTTTCAAGAAAACTTATCGCCTTATGAGCTATCAATTCTTTCTTTTCGTTGGCGTAACCTATTCGTTCTTTAAAAGTATGAGGCACAGGAGAATGCGGAATAGCTCCTCCACGAACGGCATATAAAAGCCCTTGTTCGGATAATTCCTTAATATCCCTTCTTACAGTATCTTCCGAAACTCGAAGTACCGAACTTAATTCAGGAAACAGCACTTTACCTTCCTTATTAACCTGTTCTAAAATGATCCGAAAACGTTCCTCTTTTAACATAAAGTATCCAATTTTATGCAAACTTAATATTTATTTTTTATAAATATTTGCACAATATTGCAAACAATCAGTACTTTTGATGCAATTAATTGCAAATTAAAGCAAAAAGATTCTTATGAAAAAGACTTTGGCCATCGATATGGATAACGTTTTGGTAAATATCGAAGAGAACTGGATCAATTGGTACGAAAGAGAATTTGGAGTAAGGGTATCCAAAGAAGCGATGCTGGGTGTCAACGAAGACGAAGCATTTCCGGATAAAGCCGCTGCAAGAAGTTTATTGTACAAACCGGGTTTTTTCCTAAATGCACCAATTATAGCAGGAGCACATGACGCACTGTTGGAATTAAAAAAAGAATACGAAATTTATATTGTTTCCGCTGCCATGGAATTCCCAAATTCATTAATTGAAAAACACGATTGGCTAAAAAATAATTTACCGTTTATCTCCTGGAGAAATATTGTTTTATGCGGTGATAAAAGTATCATCGGAACTGACCTATTAATTGACGATCATGTCAAAAATCTAGACTTTTTCAAAGGGGAGTCTATACTTTATACCGCCGGGCATAACATCCATATTGATCGCTATACCCGGGTTAATAATTGGGAGGAAGTTCTGAAATTATTACTTTAAAAAATTATCCCTTTTGCTCCTTTTGCCTATCCGTCAATTGGATCATTTCATCACGCAGACGTGCCGCTTCAAGGAAATCCAAATCCTTGGCGGCCAATTCCATTTTCCGTTTGGTTTCTTTGATTAATTTTCCCAATTCACCCGCACCCATATACTGCACCACCGGATCCGCTACCACTCGCAACTCATTTGGCTCAACATAAATCTTCCTTACTTTCGAATCGGCCACGGACGTTTGTCCCATAATAGCCTCCCGGGACTTTAGAATTGTTTTAGGAGTAATTCCATGCTCTTCATTATAGGCTATTTGTGCACTTCTTCGTCTATTAGTTTCGTCAATCGCTTGTTGCATTGACCCAGTCATTTTATCAGCATACATAAGCACCTTACCGTTCACATTTCTTGCGGCACGGCCGATAGTCTGAATCATAGACCGTACGTCACGTAAGAAACCTTCCTTATCGGCATCCATAATCGCCACGAGTGAAACCTCTGGTAAATCAAGCCCCTCTCGAAGTAGATTA
>CAXBLH010000429.1:0-5015 GCA_963976315.1 uncultured Dyadobacter sp. | reverse complement strand
ACGATGACACGGCGAAGTGGAGGGCTAATCGCCACGGTTCTTGTGGCTGGTTTGATGGTTGGGTTTGTTTTCGGGGTGGATTTTTTTATGAATAATGTGCTTCAAAAACATCAAAGAGGAAGAATAATTGTGCTTCTTGATCCTGATTCAGATCCCCGAGGCCTTGGTTGGAATGTTATTCAGTCAAAAATAGCCATTGGCTCTGGAGGTTTCACAGGAAAAGGTTTTTTAGAAGGAACACAAACAAAGTTTGACTTCGTACCCGAACAAAGTACTGACTTTATTTTTTGTACCGTGGGGGAAGAGCATGGATTTATCGGTACCCTAATTGTGGTGACCTTATTCGTGATTCTTATTTGCAGATTGGTCATTCTGGCAGAACGACAGCGAACCCGGTTTGCACGGGTCTACGGTTACTGTGTTGCTGGTATTATCTTCTTTCATTTTATGGTAAATGTGGGGATGACAATTGGATTGATGCCTGTAATTGGAATCCCGTTGCCATTTTTTAGTTATGGAGGCTCTTCGCTTTGGTCTTTCTCCATTCTCTTATTTATTTTCTTGAAAATTGATGCACAACGGCCTTATACACTTTCTCGTGGCAAAAAGGTAGCATAAGTTTTATGCTACCTTTTGATAAATGCCAACATGTTTTGGAGTTCAATGGGTTTTGTCTGAAAAGAAAAAGCTATATTTTGGAAGCTGCGAAAAATAGAAATATCCAACCCAGAATTAGCAATAAACCTCCTACGGGCGCTACCGCACCAAATTTGGTAATTCCCGTAAAACAAATAGCATATAGCGCACCAGAAAAAATAAGGGTGCCCACTATAAATGCATTCCCAGACCATGCAAAATACTTGGCCGCATTTACACCGGATTTTTGCAATAAAATTCCGACTAATACCAGTACAATAGCATGGTAAAACTGGTATTTAACTGCGGTTTCAAATGTTTCGGTACGCCCAGCGTTGTTTAACATGGTTTTGAGAGCATGCGCCCCAAATGCCCCTAATGCAACTGCGATTGCTCCCAGTATAGCGCCAGATTGAATGAAGAATTTCATGAAATATTTGTCAATTTTACATTAAAATAACTTGAAATTAGGAATTGGTGTGCATATTAATCTTGATTCTTTAATCTTTGTAAAGTAAAATTGAAGAAACTACCAATTGTCGGTAAAGTTAAGTTTGTGGTATTGGTGATCCAAATTTGAGTAAAAATTAACCCTTTTAAAATTTCTGTTCAACGTATAATAATGGCTATTAATCAATTTGTGAAACTGTGGAAACATCGTTACATTAAATATCTGCATATTTTAAAAGCGTATCTGTTAGGATATGTGGCCGCAATAAAATTCTTTTCTTTGAAACGTTTCAAGTTACGGGATAGAACTTTGATTGCCATTATTAGAACAGAGCATTTTGGGGATATTGTAGCTGCCGAACCTATTTCAAGATTGGTTAAAGCGCAGTATCCCAATAGTTATATAGTGTGGTTTGTAAAGGATCGCTTCAAAGAGCTAGTTGTTTCCAATCCTCAAATTGACGCAGTTTATAGTGAGTTTTGTGTTACGGAACGGAGTGTTATAATAAATTCCAAGGTTTTTGATAAAGTATTCGAACTTCAATTCCGTAACAATAATGAATGTGCGAAATGCCAGGTATTCAGAGAAAATCCGATTGCTGTTGAAAGGAATATTCATGTGGGCAATTACTTTGAATACGGTAATTTATTGGAGGTGTTCGCCCAGTGTGGTGGACTCTTGCAAAGGGGCGAACAGTTTCCCGTCAATGGGGAACCTCAGTTATTGATACAGCCTTCACATTTTGAGAAAATTGCTGCTCTAAACCTACCGCTTGATTTTATTGTCATTCATTGCCAGTCAAATTATGCTCCTAAAGATTGGCCCGCCGAAAAATGGGAGAAATATGTTACATGGCTACTGAATACTTATGATTACCCCATCTTGGAAATCGGGCTGGGTTCCAATTTGAAAATTAATTCCGATCGCTTTCATAACTTGACTGGCAAACTCAGCTTAATGGAAACAGCTGCCTTAATTTCTAAATCCAAATTATTTATTGGTCTGGACAGTGGGCCGTCTCATATGGCCAATGCGGCTGGTATTCCGAGTATTATTTTAATGGGTGCTCTTAATAATTTCTTGACCTATAATCCGTATTCTGGTAAGTTTCTAAAAGAAGACTTTGCGGTTTTGGTTCGTCAAAATGGACTTGCCTGTCGCGAATTACCAGTGGATTTTGTGATTCAAAAAACCAGAAAGTTCATGGATTATCATCTTCTAATCAGTTAACAAACAATACAATAAATTATCTATTTCCAAAAATGGCACTTCCCACACGTACCATAGTACTACCTTCTTCCATTGCAATTTGGTAGTCACTACTCATGCCCATGGACAACTCGGTGAGGTGAATATTGCTTTTTTGTAATTTCATTAACGCCTCGAAATAAGTTTTTAAAGTCTGGAATTCCTTTCTAATTTTTGATTCATCCTCCGTATTCGTAGCCATGCCCATGAGGCCAGTTACTTGTAAATTCGAGAATGTTTCAAAGCTAGGAGAACTTAAGATGGCCGTGGCTTCTTCTATGCTTAAACCAAACTTTGTGTCTTCGTCGGCGATGTGAATTTGAAGCAAACAATTAATCACACGGTCATTTTTTTTTGCTTCCTTATTGATCTCTTTTAATAGCTTCATGCTATCAACAGCATGAATTAAAGATACAAACGGAGCGATGTATTTCACTTTGTTGCTTTGCAAATGGCCGATCATGTGCCATTCAATATCCTTGGGCATTTGGTCGTATTTTGTACACATTTCTTGTACTTTATTCTCACCAAAGCGCTTAAAACCGTAATTATAGGCTTCCATTAGTAGTGGAATAGGTTTTGTTTTAGTTACAGCAATCAGTTTTGATTGATTACCGATTTTGGTAAGTACCTCATGGAGGTTTTGACTAATGTTTTGCATTAAAAGTTTTAATATGTGAATTAATAGTAGTTTATAATTGTATTTTTGCTTCTTAGTGCCAAGATTTGAGGCACTAAGATTTCAAAATTGAAAAAAACAAAGTTCTTTTACCAATAATATATTTAAAAAACATTGTATGGACTATAATCAAGAGCAAAAGCAGGATCGAAAAACGTTGCTATGGGCAGCTTTGGCCGTATTGTTAATTCTTAATTTAGTGCTTGTTTATTTCATCTACCATGAAAAACAAGAAAATAATGCAAAAGACAATATCATAACAGCAAAGACGGAAGAGGTATTGGTCATCAAAACTAAGCTTGACTCAATTTCTGTGGTGCTAGATGCTAAAATTGCTGAAATTCAAGAGCTGGGTGGTAGTGTTGATTCTTTAGTTGCCTTGAAAAAACAATTAGAAAAGGATAAGAAAGAACTACGAAGTGGAGCCAATTTTACAGCCTCCAAATATGAAAGTAAAATTCGTTCGTATGAGTCTGTGTTGAAAGAAAAAGATATGGAAATTGCGCAGCTTCGGGAACAGCTGGGTATTGCCACCAATAGAAACGACGAATTGTCTGAGCAAGTTGCTGGATTGGAGACGGAGAAAGCAGAACTGAATGATTCGGTTACGAGCTATGCGGTTCAAAACCGAGAATTAAATGAAAAAATCACGATCGCTTCGGCGTTGCGTGCCGAAAATATAAGGATCAATTCACTGACCTCAAGGGGGAAAGAACGTGATGGTGGAAATTATAAAGCCAAGCGTATTGATAAGCTAAAAGTGAGTTTCAACTTGTCCAAAAATGCGATTGCGAAGCAAAATCAAAAAGATATCTTCCTTCGAATTCTGGATCCGGATGGCGCATCATTATCAGATATGGCCACAGGTTCAGGGGTATTTATGTACGGAGGACAAGAAATAATATATAGTTCAAAGCAAAGTGTAAACTTTAACAATAGTGGACAAGCTGTTGATATCGTTTACGGGAGAGGTGGAATACCTTTAAAATCTGGTAAATATTCCATTGAGCTTTATAGTGAAGGCTTTAAAATTGGTCAAGGTGATTTTAGTGTAAAATAGATTCATTTGGATAATTAGGGGATAGCGCTTGGAAATCGTTTTTTTAAGCGCTATTTTTGCACCCTCATTTCTAGACACTTTGCCTAGAGATGTTTTTATCATAACAATATAACAATTACCGTATGTCTAAGCATTATGAAACGGTGTTCATTCTAACTCCCATCTTGTCTGAGGCCCAGGCAAGGGACGCCGTTGAAAAATTCAGTACTATTATCACTCAGAATGGTGGTACGATTGTACATGAAGAAAACTGGGGATTGCGTAAGCTGGCCTATCCCATCCAAAAGAAGAATTCAGGTTTTTACCAAATCTTTGAATACAACATACCAGAAGGTGGCCTTGTTGATATTCTAGAAACAGAATTCCGTCGCGACGAACGTGTTTTAAGATTCTTAACGATCGCTCTTGATAAGCATTCATTAGCTTACAACGAGAAAAAGCGTAAGGGTCTTGTAGGTAAAAAGAAAGAAGTATCAACTGAATCAAAAGAAGCCTAAGCTATGTCACTAGTTAACGAGCCGGTTGAAAAAAATAGCAACCGCAAAAAATACTGCCGTTTCAAAAAATCTGGCATTAAATATATTGATTACAAAAACCCTGATTTCTTACTGAAATTAGTCAATGAACAAGGCAAGATTCTTCCTCGTCGTTTGACCGGTACTAGCTTGAAATATCAGCGTAAAGTATCTCAGGCAGTAAAAAGAGCACGTCATTTGGCTTTAATGCCATTCGTTGCTGATCAATTGAAATAATTAGAAAGAGCACGAAAATGGAAATTATATTATTAACAGATATCACTGGAGTAGGATATAAGAACGATATCGTTTCTGTGAAGGCAGGATACGGACGTAATTACCTTATTCCACAGGGATTTGCCATATTAGCAAATTCCTCCAACCGTAAAATGGTTGCTGAAAACGTACGTCAGGCTTCTCATAAAG
>CAXBLH010000428.1:0-5032 GCA_963976315.1 uncultured Dyadobacter sp. | reverse complement strand
GAGCCGATGTAAACGACCATTCCCTGTCGATCTGCACTTGCCAGCGGCATCAATGGACTGCTTTGAAAATGAAAATCAAAGTCGTAATCATCTTCTAAAATGATAAATCCGTATTCAATGGAAAGATTGAGCAACTCCATTCGTCGCTCCGTGCTAAGTGTAACCGTAGTTGGATAATGGTGGTGTGGTGTCAAATACAGCAATCTTATTTTCTTGGATTGACAAAGTTTTCGTACTGCCTCCACGGATATCCCATGTTCGTCAACAGGAATAGCACAAACATTTGCACCCGCTTGTTGGAAAATCATATTGGCCACATAATATCCTAAATTACCAACAATCACCTGATCATTCTTCTCTAACAGAAGCGTAGCAATGAGGTAAAGTGCCATTTGAATACCTCTTGTAGTTAAAATATTGGCACTATTCACCTTCAATCCCCGAGTATCGTTCAGGTATTCCCCAAGCCGTTCCCGATAAAATAAATTTCCCTCCACTAGGGAATATCCTAAATGCGTTTTGGAAGTACCCCTTCTCAATATCCCTGCATATCCTTTCGAAAGTCTATCCATGGGGGCTAACCTTACATCGGGTAAACCATCGGTAAATTCAAGAGTTGTTTTGGATAAGGATACGGGGCGATCTAAAAGTCTACTTTGTTTAAACTTAAATCCAGCAGCAATGGGATAACCCAGCGAATCGCCTGCTTGGTATTTCTTCGGATGTTCATAAAGTGCTGGTGTGGATTGATTTACAAATGTTCCTTTATTGGGCTTCACTAAAATCCACCCCTGCGATTCCAACTCGCCAATTGCAGCTTGAACCGTTTTTCGGTGAACTTCCAACCAAGCCGCCATCACCCTGCTGCCCGGTAATTTCACACCGCCTCGAAGTACACCATGCTGGATGGCATGGATAATCTGTCTGGATATTTGAAGATATACCGGAACCAAACTATTCCGCTCAATATGAACCAAGCTTTTAAATAATATTTCAACCGGACTACTCATTATATACAAACTGGATCATTAAAACAGTCCGGCAAGTTAACAATTTTGCAGGGAGATTTTGGCAGCTAGACAATTGATTGCTGTCCGTTTAAAAAATGGTAGCGCACCGGTCTAGCTGTTTTTATTAACTTTTATCAAATTCATGAAAAAATCATTACTACTTAATTTCGTATTCTTTTTTCTAATTTCCTTTTCAATCGTAAAGGCACAAGAAATTTCGTTAGATCCAGTGACTATCACTTCTTCCATTATCGAAAAACGCACCTCAGAAACCGGTCGTAATATTGCAGTTATCAAAGGCGAAACTTTTTCAAATCTTCCAGTGAACAGTATTGACGAATTGCTCCGGTATGTTCCCGGTGTTGAAATACAGTCCCGTGGACCTATGGGTTCGCAAAGTGATATTGTTTTGCGTGGGGGAACTTTCCAACAAGTACTCGTAATATTGGATGGAATGCGGCTCAACGATCCGAATACTGGCCATTTTAATAGCTATATCCCTATTTCACCTTCCGAAATCGAACGCATTGAGGTACTAAAAGGGGCATCTTCAGCTATCTATGGGTCAGAAGCCGTGGGTGGTGTTATTCATGTGATTACAAAATCATTTGCAGCCCGATTAAATAAAAACAGGGAAGAAAACGTGAACAAGCACAGTTTAAGTGGTGGAATCAGCAGCGGTTCTTATGGTCTGCTCAACGTCAATGCGGGTGCCTATTTACAAACAAACAGACTTGCCGTTTCGGGAGGTATTCAAAGCAATAATGCTTCTGGTGCACCTCAGCGCGGCACCAAAGGTTATTTTCATAATAATACCGCATCGGTATCCGCACAATACCAGCTTACCGACCGTCTAAAATTGGCAGTAAGATCATCTTTTGACAAGCGTGATTTTTCTGCACAGAATTTCTACACGGTATTCGCTTCGGACACCGCCAATGAACAAGTAAAAACTTCGTGGAATCAGTTAAAAATCAGCTATAACATGGGGAAATCTGCATTTTCCCTGGATGCTGGATACAAGCACGTAAGTGATCAATACTTGTATAACCGCAAATCCACCCGAAATGAAAGTATTTCAGAGTTATTGCAAGGTTTGGCTCTATGGCAATATCAAATTTCCGAACAAACCAGCTTAGTAACTGGACTTAATTATCAGAATCGCAGTATTTCATCCAACGACCGTGGCATACATGCTATCCACCAGCTAGCACCTTTCATGACACTTTCTCAGCGATTTGGGGAATACTTTTCTACTTCGATGTCCATGCGGGTGGACTGGCGCCAAAATATTGGCACAGAAGCAGTCCCACAAATCAATTTATCCTATAAACGAAATAATTGGCAGCTTAGAGGAAGTGCTGGAAAAACGATCCGTGACGCTGATTTCACGGAACGATTCAACAATTATGGAAAAGCGCTGGTTACAGGGGGAAATGTAGGAAATCCAAACTTAAAGGCAGAAAAATCATTCAGTTATGAAGCGGGCGCAGATTGGTTCGTGGGCCATGGTTTCAAAATATCGGGCACCTATTTTCAACGCTTACAAAACAATGTAATAGACTATGTTTCCACCCCTTATGGAGCTATGCCCCGACAGGAGAATTTATCTCCCACAGGTACCTTTGGATTGGCCAAAAATATTTCTGATGTTAATACTCAAGGAGTTGAGGCAGATATCCAGTTTAGTAAAACTTTCGATAAGGACAGCCATTTATGGTTAATGGGAGGCATTACTTGGCTGAGCAGTTCTGGGAAAGACTTGGAACCGTCTTTTTATATCAGTTCACATGCGAAGGTTCTCTCCAATTTTTCAGCCATATATCGTTACCATAATTGGTCAATGAGTATAAACGGCCTCTACAAAGTACGGAGTCCTCGCGAAGCTTCTGCCCTTCAAACTCATATTTCCAAAAACTACTTCTTGATGAATGCCAAAGCCGAATACGCGGTAATAGCTAGGAAGTTAAGTTTGTTTGGTCAAATTGACAATACTTTTGATACTAAATACAGCGACCTGCTAGGCGCGCAAATGCCCGGCGCATGGTTTATGGGCGGCATCAAAATAAATTTCGAGAAAAGATAATACTTAGTCCTTTCCCCTATAATAGTTTTTGAGTTACTTCTCGAAGTATTAAAAGCCATTATTTGGTTTCAAACCCACGCCACTGGAATACTATTTTTAATATTTATTCCAGTGGCGTGAACTTAAAATTCGATTTATATGTATATACATTAAATGTATTAACACTTAAAATTGAAACAACATGGCAACTCCAGCAACTTGGGTAATAGACCCCACTCATTCAGAAGTACAATTCAAAGTAAAACACTTAGTAATTTCCACTGTAACCGGATCATTTAAAACATTTGAAGGACAAGTAGTAACGGAGAACGAAGATTTTGATGGTGCGTCAGTAACCTTTTCAGCAGACACTGCAAGTATTGACACCAATCAGGAACAACGTGATGGGCATTTAAAGTCTGCTGACTTTTTTGATTCAGAAAATCATCCTAAACTAACTTTCAAAAACGGTGTATTGACTAAAACAGGCGAAGATACCTATTCTTTAAAGGGTGATTTGACCATCAAAGAGATAACCAAACCTTTTGAATTAAAGGCGGAATATGGCGGTAATATGACCGACTTTTATGGCAACAACAAATCTGGTTTTGAATTGACGGGAAAAATTAACCGAAAAGAATTTGGGCTTGAATGGAGCGCTGTGACGGAAGCAGGTGGTATTGTGGTGGGGGATGATGTGAAACTAATCGCCAATATCCAAGTTGTAAAACAATAAATTAGGTAGTATTGGCGGTCAACTAGATCTCTAACTATATATTCCCTACAAGTTTGTATTTCGAAAGGACGGATCATGCAGCTCACCAGACAGGGGGCTGCATTTTTTATTTATGTGCTTTCAAGAACGACCGTAGTAGAACATTAACAAACCGTACCAAAACCATATCAATTCCTGCATAATTAACCTTTTGCATGAAAAACAAATCTTTTGTTTCGGTAGAAAGTGCTTTAAGTATTACTTTTGAAGAAATCTAAAACTCTTTTAAATTGATAATTGAAACACGAGCTTATGCCCGAGCCGGGCTACTAGGCAATCCGTCTGACGGCTTTTTTGGAAAGACAATTTCAATTTCGGTTCGTAATTTTGGAGCATCCATCTCTTTATATGAATCGCCTGAACTTTATATAGAACCTGAACCGCAAGACGGAAGTACCTTCAAAAGTGTATTTCACCTTCGGGATTCCGTAAGTTTACTGGGCTACAATGGAGGACTTCCTCTTATAAAAGCCGGAATTAAACGCTTTGGTGATTATTGTGAAGACAATAACATTAAATTATCCAACAAAAACTTTACAGTTCGGTACCGATCCTCTATCCCTAGACAAGTGGGAATGTCGGGCTCTAGTGCCATTCTGGTGGCCTTATTCCGTGCATTGATGCAGTTTTATAAGGTTGAAATACCCCTTGAAATTCTCCCTCAACTCGTAATGGTAAGCGAAACCGAAGAGCTGGGTATAGCCGCTGGACTTCAAGATCGTGTAATTCAATGTTATGAAGGCTGTGTTTATATGGATTTTGACAAAAATCTAATTGACACCAAGGGGCATGGGCATTATGAAAGCATTGACCCTGCATTATTACCGAAACTTTATGTAGCCTATAACACGAACCTCAGTAAAGTTTCTGGAAAAGTACATAGTGATGTGAGAGCTCGGTTTGACCGTGGCGAAGAAGAAGTGATCAAAGTGCTGCACCAAATTGGCCATAAAGCACAACAAGGTTACGAAGCCCTTGCCGCTCAACGGCCAGAAGATTTGCATGATTTAATGAATGAAAATTTCGATTTACGATGTAAAATTTATAATGTCCCCGAATCCAATAAAAAGCTAATTAACGCTGCTCGTAAATGTGGGGCATCCGCTAAATTTGCTGGTTCTGGTGGTACTATTATCGGAATTTACAAGGACGACGATATGCTTAACCAACTATTTGTGGAGC
>CAXBLH010000427.1:0-5077 GCA_963976315.1 uncultured Dyadobacter sp. | reverse complement strand
TAAGGAAAATGACAGCTTAGAGGTTACCGCTAATTACTTTGATCGCGAAATTTCCGTTAAGAAATCAAATGTGGTCATAGACGGTGATAAAGCCGTTTGGAGCTCGACTTGGAATGTAATTGGCCAGCCTATACGGTGGGCTATGCTACATTATGATGTGCAGCTTATTGGTGGCTTGGTACTGCATCAAGGGAAAATAGCAGAAATGGCTACGGGTGAAGGAAAAACATTGGTGGCTACCCTACCTGCATTTTTGAATGCGTTAGCTGGCCAAGGGGTACATATAGTTACTGTAAATGATTACCTAGCAAAGCGTGATGCAGAGTGGAATGCTCCTCTTTTTGAATTCCACGGAATGCGTGTCGATTGTATTGACCTCCACCAGCCTAATACAGAAGCTCGAAGAAATGCCTATCGTGCAGATTTGACCTACGGTACCAATAACGAATTTGGTTTTGATTACCTGCGCGACAATATGTCACGTACACCTGAAGAGCTGGTACAACGTAAACATCATTTTGCGATGGTGGATGAGGTCGATTCTGTATTGATTGATGATGCTCGTACACCTTTGATAATTAGTGGACCAATACCTCGCGGCGATGAGCAGGAATTTATGGAGCTAAAGCCGCGAGTGTCTCGAATAGTAGAAGCACAGCGTAAATTGGCATTAGAACTCTTAACCGATGCCAAGAAAAAGATTGCAGCTGGCAATAAAAAGGAAGGTGCACTCTCTTTATTCCGTGCACACCGTGGTATGCCAAAATATAAGCCTTTAATTAAGTACCTGAGTGAATCAGGTATTAAGGCATTAATGCAGGAATCGGAATCAATTCATTTGGCTGAGAACCAGAAATTGATGCCACTTGCTGATGAACCACTATACTTTACAATAGATGAGCGCCATAATAGTATCGAATTAACAGAAAAAGGAATTGACTTCCTTACCGGGGAGTCCGAAGAAACCAGTTTCTTTATTCTGCCAGATATTGCGGTGGATTTGGATGTAATTGAAAAAGATACCACACTTTCCGAGCAGGACAGAATAATCAGGAAAGAGGCTCTGATCAGAGATTACTCCGTAAAAACAGCTAGAATTCACACTATTAACCAGTTGCTTAAAGCATACACCTTGTTTGAAAAGGATGTGGAGTATGTAATTATGGACAGCAAGGTGAAGATTGTAGACGAGCAAACAGGTCGTGTAATGGATGGCCGTCGTTATTCTGATGGTTTACACCAGGCCATTGAGGCAAAAGAAAATGTTCGTATTGAAGATGCCACACAAACGTATGCCACGGTAACGCTTCAGAACTATTTTAGAATGTACCATAAGTTAGGCGGTATGACCGGTACAGCCGAAACGGAAGCAGGTGAATTCTGGGAAATTTATAAGTTGGATGTGGTTTCTATTCCTACCAATGTTCCAGTAATCCGAAAAGATGAGGAAGACAAAGTATATCGCTCGGTTCGGGAAAAATACAATGCTGTTGCGGATGAAATCGTAGAACTAGTACAAGCAGGACGCCCTATTTTGGTGGGTACCACCTCTGTTGAAAATTCCGAGATTATAAGTCGGATGCTTACGCTTAGAAAAATACCACATCAGGTATTGAATGCCAAGCAAAATCAAAAAGAAGCTGAGGTAGTTGCGGAAGCTGGAAAGCCAGGAACGGTAACTATTGCCACCAACATGGCTGGCCGTGGTACGGATATTAAGCTGCTTCAAGTAGCCAAAGAAGCTGGTGGACTAGCCATTATTGGTACAGAGCGCCATGAAAGTCGCCGTGTCGATCGCCAGTTAAGAGGTCGTGCCGGTCGTCAAGGAGATACTGGGTCCTCGCAGTTCTTTGTTTCGCTGGAAGATAACCTGATGCGTCTTTTTGGATCCGACAGAATGGCGAAGGTCATGGATAAAATGGGCTTGGAAGAAGGCGAAGTAATCCAGAGCAGCATGATTACCAAGTCGATCGAACGTGCCCAGAAAAAGGTAGAAGAGAATAACTTTGGTATGCGTAAACGCCTTCTGGAATATGACGACGTGATGAACTATCAACGTGACGCTATCTATACTAGAAGAAGAAATGCACTATTTGGAGACCGTTTGGCAGTAGATATCGCAAACACTTTATTTGATGTTTGTGAAGAAATCGTAACCACTTCCGATAACTATAGCGGCTTGGAGCTTTCGGCTATCACTACCCTAGGTATGGAATTACCCTTCCCTGAGTCCGACTATGGGGTATTGAAACCAGAGGAGCGTGTGCACAAAATGTACAATGCCGCTGAGCTCAACTACCAGAACAAAAATAAAGCTATTGCGGAAAAAGCATTGCCAATTTTACAATCTATCTTCCATGAAAGAGGAGCCACTATCACCGAAATAATGATTCCATTCTCGGATGGACTTCGTCAAACAGGTGTAGTAGTGAACCTTAAGAAAGCCATAGATAATGGTGGCAAGGAAATTACACGTGAAATGGAAAAGGCGATTGTACTTTCTTTGATTGATCAGGAGTGGAAAGAGCATTTGCGTGAAATGGATGACTTGAAACAGTCCGTACAGAATGCCGTATTCGAACAGAAAGATCCCTTGTTGATCTACAAATTCGAATCTGTAGAGCTTTTCAAGCGTTTCTTGTCAAAAGTTAATTTTGATATGATTGCTTTCTTGATGAAAGCAGATATTCCACAAGAAGAAGCGACGCCTGCAACGGCTGTTCAGCAGCAAGTAAGACGCCCTGCGCCTACACCTGAGCTGCATACCAACCGTGAAGAGACCATCGAAAATGAAAATGCGAATGGCTATTCCCCTCCCATGGAGAATACTGTAAAATCGCAGCCTGTAAAGGTCGACAAGATTGCGGATCGTAACCAAAAGGTTTCGGTTCAGTACCGTGATGGCCGTGTAGTACGTGACGTGAAATACAAAAAGGTAGAACAGGAAGTTAAAAATGGCGAATGTGTTGTCATTGAATAGTTTGCTATATTGTTCACTTTAAGAAGTTGATAATCAGTTTAACTTTTTAAGAAACACGAGAATTACCTACTGGACCCTGTCATTCAATCATAGAATGACAGGGTTTTTCTTTCTTATCAAATCAGGAAATATGCGATATTTGTATTTGCAAAGGAAAATGAATCAGAAAAAACAAGCTATATGAAACTGCATAGAGAAGGATTTACAATAATGGGCGTAACGGCTATTATTTTGATTTTGATTAATTTAGGAATCAATTATCTGCTACCAGATGGCTACTGGATACCAAGAATTACCCTTATAGCCAGCATTGTCCTATTTGTGCTTGTTGTTCAGTTTTTTAGGGTGCCCAGCCGTCTGGTTCAAAAAGGAGACAGCCAAATCATTGCACCCTGTGATGGCAAGGTCGTGGTACTGGAAGAAGTTGTTGAAACAGAATACTTTAAAGGCCCCCGTCGCCAAATTAGCATTTTCATGTCGCCCTTAAATGTACATATCAACTGGAATCCTATTAGTGGAGTCATTCAGTATTTCAAATACCACCCAGGATTGTATTTAGTAGCTTGGCACCCAAAGTCTAGTACAGACAATGAGCGTACCACAGTTGTAATTAAAAGCAATTCAGGAGTGGAGGTATTGTTTCGCCAAATTGCAGGAGCAGCAGCCCGTCGTATCCGATGGTATGTAAAAGAAGGAGATCAAGTGGAACAAAGTACCGAAATGGGCTTTATAAAATTTGGCTCACGTGTGGATATCTTTGTTCCACTTGATGCGGATATTAAAGTAAAACTTCAGGACAAAACCGTTGGAAGTGTTACGGTATTAGCGGAGTTAAAATAGCCTCCAACTCATGATTTGGGATATAAAGTTTGGTACGGCTGGCGGATAAACCACGGCCATGAATACCATTCCAAATAGTGCACCATACATGTGTGCACTATGATTAATATAGCCTCCTCCTTTTCTGTCAGAATAAAAGGAGTATCCCAAAAACAAGATTCCAAAAATAAAGGCCTTCAGCTGTATAAAGAAGTAAAGGTAAATGTCCATCAGCGGAGCATACAAAATAGCAGCAAATAATACCGCCGCTACCCCGCCAGATGCTCCCAGCGAATTATAATTTGAATTGTGCTTGTTCTTCAAAAAGGTGGGAATATCCGATGCCACAATTCCTAAAATATAGAGTATTAGGAAATAATAGGTTCCATTAACTCCAAATAGCGCCGCAAATAAACGCTCAATCCCTTCTCCCACGAACCATAAGGTAAGCATATTGAAAATAAGGTGGCCATAGTCGGCATGAACAAAGCCTGAGGTTATAAACCGATAATATTCATTCTTCTTGGTGACTTTAGAGGGGTTCAAAATCAGCTTTTCCATAAGGGAATAGTTATTAAGCGCATAATAACTGATACCACAGGTGATAATGATTAAAATAATGGTTAAGGACATGTCTGTATTTTACTGTTGAAAAGAATTATATAAATTGAAAATAGAAGTTAGTTTTCTCGGTCTACCAGTTGATGTACAAATTTCATCAAGACCACTTTTCTTTCTTTTTCGATTTCCAATTCTTCCAGAAATTGAAAACCATTGGCAAAGCATACCTCAATTTTTGATTGCGTAATTGGATAGATGCCCAGTTCATCGTAAAGGTTCCTAACCGCTTTAACTTTTTCATCCGCACTGAACTCTTTGGCAGAAATCCACCTTTGAAGCTGTGCTTGTGAATCTCCCGTGGCCCTGGAAAGCGCCTCTATAAGCAAGAAAGTTTTTTTATTAGCAATGATATCTCCACCTACTTGTTTTCCAAACTTGCTAGGATCACCATATACATCCAGTAGATCATCCTTTAACTGGAAACCAATCCCCAGGCTTTCACCTGCTTGATACAGTAGTTTTTGGTTTTTGTCAGAGGCACCAGCAATAATACCACCCAACTCAAGAGCCATTCCAAGAACTACCGATGTTTTGAGACGTATCATTTCAAGATATTCTGCTTCTGTGACATTCCATCTACTCTCGAAGTTCATGTCGAGCTGCTGTCCTTCGCAAACTTCCGCAGCCGTAACGTTGAAACGATCCAGTACCTTGCGG
>CAXBLH010000426.1:0-5086 GCA_963976315.1 uncultured Dyadobacter sp. | reverse complement strand
CTGAACTGCAAAAGTGATTATAAAACTAAGAAATAGCTAAAATTTGAAGGAGGTATTGCACAAAAAAAGCCGGCATGTAACCGGCTTCTAGTATTCTTAATCACTTTGTTTTTAAAATATTGCATATCCCAAAGTCGCTTGGAATAGGTTACTTTTCCTGCCAAATTGTGCAGAAGTGTTACTGTTATTGAAGTTTACTTTTGCTATTTCAGTGAAGTTACCTTCATATCGTACGTCTACGCTTAGTCGCCCAAAGTCTAACCCTACGCCTGCCTGATAACCATAGGCAAGTCTATTTTTGAATTCTGCATCACTATTGTCGCCAGTGAAATCATCAAAAGAATCACCGATTTTACCATTAGACGACATACGTAAGGAGGCCATTGGACCCACGTTAATTCTAAATATTTTCCCCAATTTAACACCAAAAAGTAGCGGGACATCTAAATTGGAAAAACGTACATCCACTTTTCCATCATTATTTTGAATTCCGTCTTCGTATACATTGAACTCTCCCCCTTTTTGTGAAAGCAATACCTCAGGTTGTAGATAAAAATCTCGACCAAATCTAAAAAAGACACCCCCTACAAATCCCAAAGAGCGATTAGAGTTGTCCTTAAAGTTAAAAGCGTTTCCATCGCTGGTTAAGGATAAGTCGTTGCTACCATTCAGGTTAGAAAGGTTTGCGCCTGCTTTTATACCAAATCGAAAGGCTGGGTCATATTGGGCAAAAGCATTAAGGCTTAATAAAATAGCGAAAGTAGCTACAAGTAATTTTTTCATGGCTAATAGTTGTAATTTTCAAATTGTACTTTAATTGAAAACTATAACTAAAATTTTGTGCCAATATTGCAAAAATGTTTTCAGAGAAGGATTGTAAGCTAAAAGGAACGATGACCAATTCCTTAGGGAATCCGAGCGATTACTTATAATTATGGTTAAAAAAACGTATTTTTGCGCAAAAATTTATCATCTGGATACATAATATAATTTTTTGGGTGTTTTGTAGCCATAAAATTACCCGTTACCTAATTTGATCGTTGAATAGCAATAAAATCATGAGTGAATATAACCATCGGGAAATCGAGAAAAAGTGGCAGGAATTTTGGGAGCAAAATAAGGTTTATGAAGTAAATAATGAATCCGATTTGCCGAAATATTATGTCTTGGATATGTTTCCGTATCCATCAGGGGCTGGTTTGCATGTGGGGCACCCTCTAGGCTACATTGCTTCGGATATTTATGCCCGATATAAAAAACATAAGGGTTTTAATGTGTTACACCCAATGGGGTTTGATAGCTTTGGGTTACCTGCTGAGCAATATGCAATTCAGACCGGCCAACACCCTGCCGTAACGACTCGTGATAATATTGCAAGGTATATTGAGCAATTGAAAAATTTGGGTTTTGGGTACGACTGGAGCCGAGAAGTGAGGACTTCCGAACCTTCCTACTATAAATGGTCACAATGGATTTTTATGCAGCTTTTTGAAAGCTGGTATAATCTTGAAACCAACCAAGCGGAATCAATTGATACACTTATAGAGCAGTTTAAAGTACAAGGTAATCAAGGTATTAAGGCGGTTTGTGACGATGATATTACTGTTTTTACGGCTGCTGAATGGAATAGTTGGTCGGAAACGGAGCAATATCGGATTACTTTAAAGTACAGGCTCACCTATGTGGCCGATGCTACGGTTAATTGGTGCCCGGCTTTGGGTTCTGTTTTATCAAACGATGAGGTGAAGGATGGTGTTTCTGAACGTGGTGGATATCCAGTTATTCAGAAACTAATGCGTCAATGGATGATGCGTATTACCGCATATTCACAGCGCTTGATAGACGGGCTTGATACCGTTGATTGGTCGGATTCACTTAAAGAACAGCAACGTAACTGGATAGGCCGTTCGGTAGGTGCACTCGTTAAATTTCCTTTGGAAGCGTCTTCCGAAACCGTTATTGAGGTTTTTACAACCCGAGTTGATACCATTTATGGGGTGTCGTTTATGGTAATTGCGCCTGAACACGAGCTTGTGGACCAGATCACGACAGAAGCACAGAGAGCTGAAATTGATACTTATATTGAAATGACTAAAAAACGATCAGAGAGAGATCGTATGTCGGATGTCAAAACCGTATCAGGAGCGTTTACTGGAGCTTATGTTATCAATCCTTTGAATGAGGAGAAAGTGCCCGTTTATATTGCCGACTATGTATTGGCAGGATATGGGACAGGAGCAGTAATGGCTGTTCCATCGGGAGACCAGCGCGACTGGAATTTTGCCAAACATTTTGGACTGCCTATTATTCCAATTTTGGATAAGCAACAACATATAGACAAAGAAGCGGATAATACCAAAGAGGGTAAATACATCAATTCTGGTATTATTAATGGGTTGACTTTTGCGGAAGCCAACTCCAAATTGATTAACTGGATTGAAGAAAAAGGAATTGGAAAGGGAAAGATCAATTACCGCCTAAGGGATGCTGTTTTTGGTCGCCAACGTTATTGGGGAGAGCCTGTTCCAGTTTACTACAAGCAGGATTCAGAGGGGCAACCGTTGCCATATTTATTAAGTACTGACGAACTACCTTTGAATTTGCCACAGGTGGATAAATACCTACCAACAGAAAATGGTGAGCCACCATTGGGTAGGGCAGCTGACTGGAAACATGAGTCGGGTAATGAATATGAGCTGAGTACGATGCCAGGCTGGGCCGGCAGTAGCTGGTACTGGTACCGTTACATGGATCCAAAAAATGAAGATGAATTTGCCTCCAAAAAATCTATTGATTACTGGAAAGCTGTAGATTTATATATCGGTGGAACCGAGCATGCAACTGGACACTTATTATATAGCCGTTTTTGGAATAAGTTTTTGAAGGATCGTGGATTTGTGCCGGAGGAGGAGCCCTTCAAAAAACTTATCAATCAAGGTATGATCCAAGGCCGAAGTAATTTTGTTTACCGTATAAAAAGCGAAAATCAAAGTGAACCTACTTTTGTGAGTGCAGGCTTGAGAAAAGACTATGAAGTTACTGCTCTTCATGTGGATGTTAATATTGTGGAAAATGATATTTTGAATTTAGAAAAATTCAAAACTTCTCGTGCAGACTTATTTGCCCAGAATGCTACTTATATCTTAGAAGATGGAAAGTACCAGTGCGGCTTCGAAGTTGAAAAGATGTCAAAATCCAAATACAATGTGGTAAATCCAGATGATATTGTGAACCGTTATGGAGCAGATACCTTACGCCTTTACGAAATGTTTCTTGGGCCATTAGAACAGGCAAAGCCTTGGAATACCAATGGGATCGATGGTACCTATCGTTTTATCCGAAAACTATGGCGTTTGTTTTATAGCGAAACAGGCCAATGGTTGGTAAAAGACGAAGCGGCCAACGAGGCAGAATTGAAAATTTTGCATAAAACCATCAAAAAAGTGGAAGGCGATATTGAAAACTTCTCTTTCAATACGGCAGTGAGTGCGTTTATGGTGTGTGTGAATGATTTGGGAAGTTTAAAATGTAACAAGCGTGAAGTTCTTGAAAAACTGATTATAATGCTATCGACTTATGCACCGCATATCAGCGAAGAATTATGGTCTCAACTTGGACATGAGCCCGGAACTGTTTCCAAAGCTACTTTCCCCACTTGGGAGCAGAAGCATGTGGTAGATGCCGTTTTTGAGTATCCTGTTCAAATTAACGGTAAAGTAAGAGCTACTATACCATTTGCGCTTGATACGGCTGCAAAAGATATTGAAAATGCCGTGTTAGCGAATGAAACGGTAATTAAATGGATGGAAGGAAAGCCCGCTAAAAAGGTTATCGTGGTTCCAAAACGTATTGTTAACGTGGTAATATAGTCGCAAAAGCTTTTTGGAAGAATATCAAAACGAGATTTGGTCAACTGGACTGAATCCCGTTTTTGTTGGCTAAAAAATGAAAAAACCCGTCATTTAGTGAATGACGGGCCATGCATAGTGTGCTTCCTAAAACTGTTGATGAAATTTACTTCCTTGATAAACTGTTGATGAATTTAATTATGAAAGTGTGTGCAACTTTTACTTGTTGATGAAATATATGATTCTCTTGTTTGTTGATGAAGTAATTATATGTTTTTTAGACTATACTTGATTCCAGAAGTCACAGAAAGTGGTAAAAAAAGTTTTAAAATGACCTATTATTTTGAAGTGTACTACTTACTAGTTTGATATTCAGTAATTTGAGTTTTATTTTAAATTAAAAAAAACGATTAAAACACTAGCATTTCCTACATTATACTGATTTATTTTAAATTAAAAAAAACGATTGTCCAGAGGGAGCAATCGTTTCATAAATCAGTATAATGTAGGAAATGCTAGTGTTTTAATCCTTTTATGTAAGTAATCGTTTGAGGTATTTGTTTTAAATAGGACGGACTTTCATCTTCTATAAAATAATGTTTAACACCAGCCTTCTTGGCGGCAATCAACACTTCTTTTATAGCTATTTGACCCGTACCTAGAGCTACATCGTTGGTTTTGGGGGTACCCCCTGAAAGGTTGCCAACCACTCCTTTTTTAAGGTCTTTTAGATGCATAAGTTTCCAACGTTTGCCGTACTTTTCTAATAATTTGGCAGGGTCTTGACCTGGAAACTGGGTCCAAAGGATATCCATTTCAAAGGAAACATACTTTGGATCCGTGTTTTCAACCAGATAGTCAAATAAAGTACCATTTTCATAAGGTACAAATTCATATCCATGATTGTGATAGCAAAGTGTTATTCCTTGGCTTTTTAACGCTTTACCAGCTTGGTTAAAATCCTTGACAGCCTTTTTAGCCGTTTCCAAATCAAAGCCTTCTTTACCATGGGGAATCCAAGCTACCATCACGTACTTGGCACCAAGAATCTTGGCATTTTTAATGGTTTCAGAAGGGTCTTTTACTAATTCATCATAGCCTGCGCCTATGGATGGCATTTTTATGCCCCGTTTGTCAAGTTGTTTTTTGAGCTCTTCAGTGGTCATACCTTTGATAGGGCCACCTTCCATTTCAGTAATTCCAAATGCGGCAATGGTATCCAAAGTTGCTTCTATTCC
>CAXBLH010000425.1:0-5103 GCA_963976315.1 uncultured Dyadobacter sp. | reverse complement strand
GTGAAGAAGTCATCATTGCTATTGCAAAGAAATTTAATACCCATCCTGCCATTATAATAGGCAGGTTACAACATGAAAAATTGATCCCTTATGCAGTGGGACGACATTTTATAAAGCCCGTAGAGTTTTAAAATCACTGCTAATACGCTGTTTTGATAAATACCCTTGCAACCTAAAAATGAACGCGAGTGAAAACCCTTCTCAACGAAAGTAGTATCGAAACCTTTGCCATTGGGCTTTTAGAAAAGCTTGGCTACCAGTATGTTTATGGCCCCTCTATCGCCCCTGATTCAGAAAACCCTGAGCGGGAAAGCTTTGAGGAGGTATTGCTGCTGGGTCGGTTAAGTAAAGCGGTTCACAGGATAAACCGGGATTTATCACCCGATATAAGAACAGAGGCCATTAAAGAAATTCAGCGTATAGCGACGCCTGAATTATTGGTCAATAACGAAACTTTCCATCGTTTACTCACCGAGGGTATTCCTGTAACCAAGCAAGTGGATGGGCACGAGCGAGGCGACCGGGTATGGTTAATTGATTTTAAAAATCCTGAAAACAACGAGTTTGTAGTTGCCAACCAGTTTACCATTGTAGAAAATGGGCAAAACAAGCGTCCAGATATACTACTTTTTGTAAATGGGATTCCATTGGTATTGATTGAGCTGAAAAATGCAGTGGATGAAAACACCACGTTGAATTCTGCATTTAAACAAGTTGAAACCTACAAAGCAACCATCCCAGGATTATTTACCTATAATAGTATTGTCGTTATTTCTGACGGTCTCGAAGCCAAGGCGGGATCTATTTCAGCAGGATTGAGCCGTTTCATGGCCTGGAAAACCGTTGATGGCAGGACAGAGGCGTCTCATTTGACAAGTCAACTCGAAACGCTAATACTAGGGATGTTGACTAAGGAAACCCTGCTAGATTTGATCCACCATTTTATTGTTTTTGAAAAGCATAAAAAGGTAGATGAAAATGGTATTTCCACTATTTCGACAGTCAAAAAACTAGCCGCCTACCACCAATATTATGCCGTAAACAGAGCAGTAGAATCCACGATAAGGGCCACTGGGCTTTACAATTCCCCTCCTCGGGAGGGCGGTCCGACGATTCGGTGGTCGAAGACCGAGGTGTTAAATTCCCCTCCTTGGGAGGGGTGGCCGAAGGCCGGGGTGGTTAATTCCCCTCCTTGGGAGGGGTGGCCGAAGGCCGGGGTGGTCAATACCACAAACTCCAACGAAAAAAATCCGTCCAACATAACTACTAACCCTCTCTCTGATCATTCAGTCCCCTACCAATACAGAAACTCTAAAAACTACTTTTCTCTACCATTTAACCCCGAACTGAAAGCAAGAGCCAAAGAACTTCGGCAGGCGGGCAACTTGCCCGAAGTGTTATTCTGGAATCAAGTAAAAAATAAACAATTCAAAAGTTTGGATTTTGACCGACAGAAGATAATCGGCAATTACATCGTCGATTTTTATTGCAGTAACTGTCAGGTGGTAATCGAAATTGATGGAGTTATTCATAATGATCAGGCAGATTATGATACTGAGCGAGATAAGTACCTTGAATCACTCGGTCTGACAGTTATTCGCATTCCAGCAAGTGAGGTACTTTATCGTATGTCGGCGTTGATGGATATGCTTTTTAACCACCCCGCCCTTTCGGGCACCGAAACGTCGGAACGCCCTCCAACGGATGGGACTATCTGGCATGAAAATCCTATTGAATACGGCTTGCCTGGTGTAAAAAATCAACCTGTTGGCGACCGTAAAGGTGGTGTGGTTTGGCACACACAAGGAAGTGGTAAATCACTTTCGATGGTTTTTTATACTGGTAAGATCGTGCTGGCTTTGGACAATCCAACGATTATGGTCATTACGGATCGCAATGATCTGGATGACCAGCTATTTGATACATTTGCGGCATCCAAGCAGCTGTTGCGGCAAGATCCCGTGCAGGCAGAAGACCGTACACATTTGAAGGAACTTCTGAAAGTAGCTTCTGGTGGCGTGGTTTTTACTACTGTTCAGAAATTCCAGCCAGAGGAGGGTAATGTTTATGAAACGCTATCCGAACGGCGAAACATTGTGGTCATAGCAGATGAAGCCCACCGTACGCAATATGGTTTTAAAGCAAAAGTGATAGATGATAAAGATGATAAAGGAAATGTCATAGGCAAAAAGATCGTCTACGGATTTGCCAAATATATGCGTGATGCCCTGCCAAATGCTACCTATCTGGGTTTTACAGGCACGCCGATTGAAAGTACCGATGTAAATACTCCGGCAGTGTTCGGAAATTATGTGGATGTATATGACATCGCTCAGGCGGTGGAGGATGGCGCAACCGTTCGGATCTTTTATGAAAGCAGGCTAGCCAAAGTGAATTTGACCTTGGAAGGTAAATCATTGATCAATGACTTAGAGGACGAACTGGAACAAGAGGATTTGACTCATGTTCAAAAAGCAAAAGCCAAATGGACACAGCTCGAAGCACTCATTGGAAGTGAAAACCGTATCAAAAATATTTCAAATGATATAGTCAATCACTTTCTGCAACGGCAGGAAGTTTCCCAAGGGAAAGGTATGATCGTAGCCATGAGTAGGAGGATTACTGCGGAACTCTATGAGGCCATTATTACACTAAAACCGGAATGGCATTCCACGGATTTGGCCAAAGGGAAAATTAAAGTGGTCATGACTTCGGCATCTTCTGATGGTCCTGTGTTAGCAAAGCATAATACCACCAAAGATCAAAGAAGGCAATTGGCCGAACGTATGAAAAACCCTGATAATGAATTAGAATTGGTCATCGTTCGGGATATGTGGCTTACTGGTTTTGACGCACCTAGCATGCATACGTTATACATCGACAAGCCGATGAAAGGCCATAACCTGATGCAGGCCATCGCACGTGTGAATCGTGTTTATAAAGATAAACCCGGTGGGCTAGTAGTTGATTACCTCGGTATTGCTTCCGATTTAAAGAAAGCCTTGGCTTTCTATTCGGACTCAGGAGGAAAGGGAGATCCAACGGTAGGGCAAGAGCAAGCCGTGCAGTTTATGTTGGAAAAAATGGAAGTGATTTCTAATATGTATTATGGGTTTCCTTATGAAGACTATTTCGAAGGTGATACTTCTAAAAAGCTTTCGATGATCCTAGCTTCAGAAGAGCATATACTTGGATTGGAAGATGGCAAAAAACGCTATATACATGAAGTGACTACCCTTTCGAGTGTTTTTGCCATTGCTATTCCACATGAACAAGCACTGGATATAAAAGATGAAGTTTCGTTTTTTCAGGCCGTAAAGGCTCGGTTAGTGAAGTATGAAATAACGGGCACTGGCAAATCCGATGAAGAAATAGAGACCACCATTCGTCAAGTCATCGATAAAGCTTTGGTTTCGGAACAGGTGATTGATGTCTTTGATGCAGCAGGTATCAAAAAACCAGATATTTCTATTCTGTCCGAAGATTTCCTAGCGGAATTGAAAGGCATGGAGCATAAAAACGTGGCTTTGGAAGTTCTAAAAAAGCTATTGAACGATGAAATTAAAGCACGATCCAAAAAGAATTTGGTTAGAAGTAAAAGTCTGATGGAAATGCTTGAAAACTCCATCAAGAAATACCATAACAAAATCATTACAGCAGCAGAGGTAATGGATGAGTTGATCAAACTCAGCAAAGAAATCGTAGAGATGGACAGCGAAGCCAAAGCCATGGGACTTACCGAATACGAATATGCTTTCTATACTTCGGTAGCAAACAACGACAGCGCCAAGGAGTTGATGGAAAAAGATAAATTAAGAGAACTGGCCGTGGTACTTACAGAAACAATCCGGCAAAACGCTTCCATTGACTGGACGATCAAAGAAAGTGTAAAATCCAAACTGAAAGTGTCGGTCAAAAGACTTTTGCGTAGGTATGGCTATCCGCCAGATATGCAATTGCTGGCAACTGAGACGGTATTGAAACAGGCAGAGTTGATTGCTAGGGAGTTGATGGGGTGATTAGGTTAAAATAAATCTAGTATTTAGAATTACTGTAAAGTCTATGATTATTAACAAGGTTTAAATTTTAAAATTATGACCCTTAAAATTAAATTATTAAAAGCCGGGAATGGGGACTCACTTTTAATAACATATATTGATTGCGGTGTTTATAGAAACATACTGATTGATGGAGGAGTTGAACAGACATATTACTCTAATGCTACAAATATCAATGGAGAACTGTATGAAGAAATTGATGCAATCAGAAAACGGAATCAATTTGTTGACCTTCTAATATTAACTCACATAGACAACGACCATATCTGCGGCCTGCTAAAGTGGTTTGAGTTAGATAATAAAGCACATGAATTAGTAAAAAACGTTTGGTTCAACTCAGGAAAATTGATTGCTAATTATCTCAACGAACAGGAAAATCAAGATTTACGGGTTGGGCTAAAATTCTTTTCTAATCCCCAAACGGGAGTAAAGGAGGCAACAGGATATGAAAATTATTTAATTGAAAAAGGGATATGGAATCAGAAAATAATAATCCAAGGACAGGAGTTAGAGGAATGTGGTGTGAGAATTCAAATTCTTTCTCCCAACGAAGCGCAATTAAAAAGACTTCTAAAGGAGTATAAAGAAAAAACAGGTGATCCCGGATATACTGCCGGAAAAGAAAAAGACTGGGGTGAAAATATTAAGGATTTTATTGAGGAAGAAAATAGGTCGGATTTTAAATTTGATCAGGATGATAGTGTTAAAAATGGAAGTTCTATCTCATTTATCTTGGCTTTGAATGATAAGCGGTTTTTGTTTTTGGCTGATTCTCATCCTAAGGGTGTAGTAAAACAATTAAAAACACTCGGTTATAGTAGAGATAAGCCTTTAGAAGTGGAAGCAATAAAGGTTTCTCATCATGGTAGTAAAGCAAATACTAATAAGGAACTGCTAGAAATTGTAAAAACAGAAAATTATATTATTAGTACCGATAGTTCTGGACATAATCATCCAAACAAAAGGACATTAGCTCGAATACTTAATGCAAATCCTAATGCGACTTTTCACTTCAATTATGAGCATGTTCGGAATGAAGTGTTTT
>CAXBLH010000424.1:0-5115 GCA_963976315.1 uncultured Dyadobacter sp. | reverse complement strand
TTTTATGCGCATTGGTACCGACCTTACCCAGAATTATTATGAAATTGACATATCGAAATTAAAGGCAACTTTTCCATCTGCAAGTACGGATGTGGAAATATGGCCTGAAGCCAATGAAATCAACTTGGCAATCGCAGATTTAATTAATGTGAAGGCGCAAAGAAATCGCCAGATTGATATTAATCAAAGTGTTCCGTTCTCCATGTTGAGTAGTGATCGTAGGTATAATTTGACGGTCGTTGGGAATCCCGATATTAGTGCCGTTAAAGTGATGATGATCGGAGTCAGGAATCCTAAATCAAATGACCAAGATCCTAAGAGCTTTTGTATTTGGGTAGATGAAATGCATGTGGAGGGCTTTGATGAGAAAGGAGGCATTGCTGCTGTTGCTCAATTAAATGCAAAACTAGCTGATTTTGCCACTGTGTCGGCATCTGGCAGAATTGAGACTTTTGGGTTCGGCAGTGTACAACAAAGAATAGGGGAAAGGTCGCGGAATTTAACCACCGAATATGGCGTATCTTCTAATGTCGCACTGGATAAACTATTGCCACAAAGCTGGGGTTTTAGTATCCCTATGTTTGTGAGTTACGACCGCCGTAATGTGAGTCCTCACTTCGACCCTTTGAATCCGGATACACCGCTAAGTACTTCGTTAGATAACTTATTTACACAGGAGCAACGCGACGGCTATCGTCGGTTGGTAGAAGAAAATGCGGTTAAAAGAGGTATTAACTTTTCTAACGTAAGGAAAATTAAAACCAAACCAGGCGCTAAAAATCATTTCTACGATTTTGAAAATTTTGCGTTTACTTATGCATTTAGCGATGATAAGAGAAGAAATGTATTGACTCAGGAGTACACCCAACGTATGTACAAGGGTGGTATTAGTTATACTTATAGCAGCCAGCCAAAGGCCATTGAGCCCTTTAAGAAATGGGAAACAAAAGATCGTTGGGGAGAATGGATTAAAGATTTCAATGTGACTTTGCTTCCGAATATGGTTTCAATTCGTACAGATGCGGATCGGAGGTATCTGAAAACCCAGTTGAGAAATTCAGATTTGACTATTGATGGTATTCAGCCCATGTATGAAAAATATTTCTGGTTTAATCGGTATTACGATTTGGGATGGAACCTGACCCGGAATATGACCTTGACTTATTCAGCATCCGCCAATTCTATTATAGATGAACCACAAGGTGAAATTAATACGCAGGCCAAAAAAGATTCACTCTGGAAGAATTTTAAAAACTTGGGCCGTATCAAAAACTTTGATCAAAAAATAGACCTTACTTGGCGCTTACCACTGGATAAAATTCCCCTATTGGACTGGATGAATGCCGATTATAGACACTCAGTATCTTATCAATTTCAGGCCAATGCTTATGGCCTGGTCGATACTACCGGGACTCCATTTGGCAATATCATCAGGAATAGCCGTGAAAGAGGAGTAACTGGCAAAGTAGATTTTGTGGCGCTTTACAATAAACTGCGCTATTTGAAATTTGCCAATACGCCCTCAGCGGGTCGGAAGAACTTTGCCAGAAGTCCAGGTGATATAGAAGAAGTAGATATGCGAACCACCGATATTGTTAAGAATATTACTCGCCTGCTGATGACGGTTCGGGGAATCAATTTTAGCTATACGATTCTAGAAACTACCGCTTTGCCAGGCTATTTACGGTCGCCTCAATACTTTGGTTTGGATAATGCCAATGCACCAGGTTTGGGTTTTGTACTTGGAGAACAGTACCGAGACTTACAAGTGCGTGCCGCTCAGAACGGCTGGATAACAACCAGTACCATTCAAAATCAACCCTTCCAGCAAACCATTGCCAAGCGTTTTACGGCTAATACTTCTTTGGAACCCTTTAAGGATTTCAAAATGAATATTAGCGCACAACTCACCAGACAGGATGCTTACCAAGAGTTTTACCGCCCCGAAACCGTAGATGGTGATTTTGTATCCCAAAGTGCTTTAAGGAATGGACAGTTTAGTATGTCATTCTTGTCATTTAGAACCGCTTTTGAAAAGGCTAATAAAGACAATTCCTCTGAAGTGTTTGATAAATTCAGGACTTATAGGGCAATTTTGCGAGACCGACTGAATACCGAAAATACGGCTGGAGCGGGGGAATATAATGAAAATTCTCAGGATGTGTTGATAGCTGCATTTTTTGCCGCCTACCGTGGTAAAGACCCCAACACAGTAAGGACAGATCCATTCCTTAAGTTTCCTATGCCGAACTGGGATGTGAATTATAGTGGACTTTCACGCCTGCCTGTGTTTAAAAGATTATTCAGCTCCTTTAATTTGCGTCATAAATACCTGTCCAATTACAGTGTGGGGAATTTTACCTCCTCCTTGGACTATGAAGCACTGTATGTAAACTTAGCCGTGATGGGTTATCCATTATCCTCTAGGTTGAATGATCTTGGGCAATATATACCTGTGTTTGCGATGAGTACGATCACTTTATCGGAAAAGTTTCAGCCTTTAATTGGAATGGATTTCCGTACTCAAAGCAGGATCACCGCACGTTTTGAGTACAACCGCGACCGTTCCGTGGCATTAAACCTTTCCAATTCGCAGGTGGCTGAATTGTTTAATCAGGATATTACCATCAATATAGGGTTCACCAAAAACAACGTTCCGTTACCTTTCAAAATCAATGGGGTTAAGAAAAAGCTCAAAAATGATATGACGATGCAGTTGGGTATGACCTTTAGAGATACGCGACAAATTCAGCGGAAATTTGATGGGGAAAATGTGCCGATAGCCGGTAATATTAATTTTCAATTGAATCCTACTGTCAACTATATGGTAAACAATCGTTTGAGTTTTACCCTCTATTTTACGCGCATGTTCAATGATCCGTTGGTTTCTAATTCATTTTATAGGTCCAGTACCGCTGGTGGTATCCAGTTGAAATTCAATTTGGCGGAATAAAATTTAGTATTTGGAAAATACGCCGTTCATCCTGTAATTTGTATTCGAAATCTCAAAGAAACTTACTTCAATATACATTATGAATTTTCCAGCAGAGCTTAAGTACACAGAAGATCATGAGTGGGTCCGCATAGAAGGAGACGTTGCCTTCATAGGTATTACAGATCATGCACAGAAAGAATTAGGCGATATCGTTTATGTTGATATTAACACCGTAGGTGATGCTATTGAAAAAGGTGAAATCTTCGGTTCTGTGGAAGCTGTGAAAACTGTTTCTGACTTATTTTTGCCGGTTTCGGGGAAGGTACTTGAACTTAATGAAGATTTGGATGCAGAACCTGAACTTGTAAATTCTGACCCTTACGGTAAAGGATGGATGGTGAAAATAAGTATTAGCAATGAGGCTGATATAGCAGATTTACTTTCGGCCGATGATTATAAACAATTTGTTGGTGCATAAAGAAATTGGCTCCGAAGGGAGCTTTTTTTTTGAGATCTTGACATGATTTTGGTCAGTCTGAGATAATAATTGTAAAGTGAGCAAATGAAAATACTAATAAAGTCTGCCAAAATAATTGATAAATCGTCTGAATATAACGGGCAAACGAAGGATATTCTTATTGAGAATGGGGTGATTACCCAAATAGAAGATGCCATTCAAGCACAGGATGCCTCCATTGTAAATGCTGAAAATTTGCATGTATCCTGTGGATGGTTTGACCTCAGAGTGGCTTCACGAGATCCGGGGCAAGAGCATAAAGAGGATTTAACTACAGTTCGGAAGGCCGCTGCAAAAGGTGGGTTTACCGAAATAATGTTGCTTCCTAATTCAACTCCTGTGGTGCATAGTAAGGATACTATCCGATACCTTAGGTCTGCTGGAGAGTACGGGGCAGTTGAACTACACGTAGCAGCTGCCGTTACTAGAGATGCTCATGGTGTAGATTTTACAGAAATGATGGATCTGCACCGGGCGGGAGCAATGGCTTTTACGGATGGTGAAAACTCGGTACAAAATGCAGATCTTCTTTTAAAAACCATTCAGTATTTATTGCCCCTAAACACCGTTTTGATGAATCGCCCTTTGGATGGACAATTGGCGCTTTATGGTCAGATGCATGAAGGGATTACCAGTACCCAAACCGGTATAAAAGGTATTCCGTCACTTGCGGAGGAAATGATGGTAATACGAGATTTGAAATTACTGGAATATGTATTAAGTGATAGCGATATTGTAAGTGAAGATCCTCTTTTGCATTTTTCGTTAATAAGCACAGCTGAAAGTGTAGAGCATATTCGATTGGCCAAAGCAAAAGGATTGCCCGTAACTTGCGATATTGCTTCGCATCAGTTAGCCTTTATAGATGAAGATCTTATCGGTTTTGATACGAACTTAAAAGTGAATCCACCGTTTCGCTCTAAGGGGGATCAAGACGCCTTAAAGAAAGGCTTAGCAGAGGGTACTATTGATGCCATCGTGTCAGACCATGCCCCACATGATGAGGAAAGTAAGAAATTGGAGTTCGATCATGCCGACTTTGGTATTACTGCGCTTGAAACTATGTTTTCAACGGCCATCATGTATAGTGGGCTAGACTTAGAATTGTTAATTGAAAAGTTAACAGCCAGCCCCAGAAAAATTGTGAGACAGCAAAAGCCTCATATAGCGCTAGGAGCGAAGGCAAACTTGACCTTATTTAATCCAGAGGAACAATGGGTTTTTGAAAAAACAGCATCAAAATCAAAAAATTCACCGTTTTTAGGTAAGGAACTACTAGGAAGAGCGAAAGGGATTATAAATAGAGGAGAATTACAATGGTTTAACTGATTCCTGATAAATTAAGGAGTTGGATACCGGTGATTATCCCCAATACATTATGAAAACAGTGATAGAATATTTTAATAAACCCATGTTAAAGCTCCCTCTTTTGGTAGGGCTAGTTACAGGGATTTTGGTTTTTGGTTTCTTTTTAGGGTTGTATTATATTGGAATTGTTCCGTTGGGCAACAATAAGGTAATGGACTATGGCATTCATGTAATCATGATGGCAGGTGCATGTTGGTACTATCGTAAGGTAATAGGAAAAGGTTTTTTGCATTTGTGGGAAGCCCTCACCATTTGCTACATCGTCAATACCATCGCCGCGTTCGTGTCTGGTTGG
>CAXBLH010000423.1:0-5115 GCA_963976315.1 uncultured Dyadobacter sp. | reverse complement strand
AGCGGTTATAGGGTGTGGGACGGTGGGAATTGCCACTGCTCGACTGTTGCAAGAAAGTGGCTGCGAAGTGACCATTTATACCAAAGAGGTACCTCCCAATGTTACGAGTAATCTGGCTACCGGCACTTGGTCACCAGCTTCTCGGGTTTGTAATGTACAGCTTGCCAAACCCGGATTTGAAAAAATTTGGGAAGAGGCCACTCGTTTTTCATTTCGTAGATTTCAGATGATGCTCGGCATGAATGACATGGCAGTTTGGGGTGAGGAGTATAGTGTTTTTAAAAATCAGCCTATTTATGCTCCTGGAGCGGGTGGAGAAGACTTTGAAATTCATGGACTTTTGCCTGAACGAGTAAGACTGTCGTCGAAAGAACACCCGTTTAATGCGGGTTATGTTACGCGAAGATCCAATTTGATGTTCAATATTCCATCCTATTTAAGACAACAATTGAATGACTTTTTGCTTTTTGGAGGAAAGGTGAAAATTTATGAAATTAAATCCCTGGAAAATATAGATGCCTTACCAGAAAAGGTTGTGGTTAACTGTATGGGCCTAGGAGCCAAAGCAGTAATGAATGATACGGAACTGACTCCAATTTCGGGCCAACTTTCTTGCTTGATTCCGCAAAGCGATATCAACTATAAATTATATACTAGCGGGGCTAATTTTATTTCCAGAAAGGATGGAATTTATATTGGTAGCAATGGTATTGTAGGGAATTGGGATACCACGCCCAGTCGCGAGCAAACTGAAAAAACGGTTGGGATTTTGATGAAACTGATGGAAGAAATGAAAGGCTAAAGAGTAACCTTGTCAGTTAATCCAAGGAAGAGAGAAAGGATTTTTAGAGTTTGTATTAAATTCTTAACATAAGCATTATATTTCGCATTTTCTGATTATGCACTGCTAGCCGGCTGCGAAGCCAAAACGGCAGCTACCCCGGCAGTTGATAGTGGATACAGGTTAGTTTCAAGAGCAGCCGTAAGGGTTGTCTCCATTGGGATACTTCCTTGTGGAGTTACGACGCCATTAAATGCGTAAATAACCCGCCCCGTCTCCGACCGGACCAGTAGGTGCCCCAAGGTTTTCGAAGCCTACAGCACTTTTTGCGCGTCATCAAAATTTACTACCATCTGTGATTTTGGAAGATCGGAAGTTACCGTGCTGTACACTTGTATATTCTGCAAGTCTTTCAAAGGAATCTTGGCTACATTCGCGGACTTTTTTCTTGAAAATTTACGGACTCTTTTTCACCTTCCCCTATAAATTCTTTTAGAATTTCATTTCCTTCCTAGAGTATAATGGAATTCACATTGACCTGTTGTTTAGTGTCAATTGAAAAGTAGGTTACTTTGGTTTTTAAGCCTACATAAGAAATAGTAAGCTGGTGATTTCCTCTTTCAAGATTAGAAATTGAAAAATATCCCTTTTCATTGGTAAGGACTCCTTTTGTACTATTTTTCACAGTGATACTAATACCAATTAAAGGGGTTTCGGTATTGTCACTTTTATAACCATCAACCCCAGTTTGTGCCTTTGTTATAGAATAGAGAATCACTAGCAGTTTTAAAATTGTAAGTAGTGGAAAAGCAACTGGCATTTAATTATTCTAAAAAAGTTATGTGGATATCATTGAATAGAAGATCATTTTTAAAGCAGGCAACAGTTGTTCCCTTGACTGCCATGGCGCTCTCAAAGCAAGGTTTCGCTTCTCCCAAGGAAGAGGGTTTAACCGTATTATTTCAGGGGGATTCCATTACCGATGGTAATCGTACGCGAAACAAGGATTGGAACCATGTAATGGGGCATGGATTTGCCTATTTAGCGGCGAGTAGGCTATGGATGGATTATCCCGAAAAGCATTTTCAGTTTTACAATCGGGGAGTAAGCGGTAATCAAGTAACGCATTTGCAGGAACGCTGGCAAGCAGATTGTCTGGAATTGAAGCCTGATATTGTGAGTATTTTGGTAGGTATTAATGATTTGAACGCTATGGTAAGAGGGGATGCGTCCAAAACCGCTCCGTTTTTTGAAACCCATTACAGAGACTTACTAGATCGTACAAAATCGGTCTTACCCGATGTTAAGATGGTTTTATGCGAACCATTCGTCTTACCGGTTGGGAAGGTAAAGGATCAATGGGAAGTTTATCAGCAGGAAATCGGTGGGCGACAAGAGATCGTTAAAAAACTTGCTCTGGAGTTTGATGCTACATTTATTCCATTTCAGACTGCTTTTCAAGAGGCTTTGAAAAGGGCTCCCTCCGACTACTGGATTTGGGACGGAATTCATCCGATGCCAGCAGGCCACGAGTTAATGTCCAGAATGTGGATTGATAAGAGCCGTGAAATTTTGGGGATTTAGAATTTGGAGAAGAGGGCCAAAAAACTACGAATAATTCGTTAGAGTCAACGAGTGAGGACTGTTAGTAAAAGTTTATACCTGAATAGGCTGGGTTTAGTAAAAAACAAAAGAACCTATTCTATATTAAGTTTGAATACCAGTGAAATTCAGATTTCCCTACGTGTCAAATTCACTTTCATACCAGATAATTTCAGAAATACAATACCAGAACAGGAGTTTTATGACTTGATGCGCTTTTTAGTGCAGGTGAAGTAAGGACATAGAAGGGATATTTATTTTTAGAAGAACAAATATGAAATTAATAGCTAATAGGAATTCTAAGTTATTGCTGGTTATCGTATTTTTTGCGATTTTGGGTAGCGCTGTTTTTGCCCAAAAGAAAAAGAGTAATCAGCATGAGCTGATCTTTAAAAAAACACAACTGACCACACGGTTTATATCCGAAGGAGCTGCCGTGGGTGATGTGAACCATGATGGAAAGGTAGATGTACTTGCAGGAGCTTATTGGTTTGAAGCACCAAAATGGACTCCGCACGAATTGGCAAAACCGGACACGTTTCAGGTTGTGGGCAGTTATAGTGATTCCTTCTTAGACTTCGCTATGGATGTAAACTTAGATGGTTGGGTAGACTTAATTCGAATCGATTGGCCTGGGAAAGCAGCCTATTGGCATGAAAACCCAAAGAATGGAAAAGGGTATTGGAAAACGCATTTGATTCATAATTCAGTAGGAAACGAGTCGCCTCTGTTTGTGGACATGGACGGTGATGGTCGCAAGGACATTTTGTGTAACGACCCGACCGACAAAAAGGTGATTTGGCTAAAATCGCCTAATAGCAAAACTGAGTTAACTTGGGAAAAAACAATCATCAGTAATGACGAAAACTTGGCTACCCATATGTATACACATGGCATTGGCTATGGGGATATCAATGGCGACGGACGAAAAGACGTAACCGTGAAAAATGGCTGGTGGGAAGGTCCAAAGGACGTAACTCAATCGGACTGGGTATTTCATACGGCGAACCTTGGAGAAGATTGCTCTCAAATGTATGTTTTGGATTTGAATGGCGACGGACTAAATGATGTGATCAGTGCATCGGCACACAATTACGGGGTTTGGTGGCATGAACAAGGCAAGGATAGTAAGGGTAATATGACCTGGACCACACATGTTATCGACAAAACTTTTTCACAAACGCATGGTGTGGAACTCGTTGACTTGGATAAAGATGGCGATATGGATTTCGTAACAGGCAAACGTTATTTTGCCCATAGCGGAAAAGATCCAGGTGGACTGGAAACGCCACTAATCTGCTGGTACGAGTTTCATCCTGGTACAACTCCTACTTGGACAAAGCACATAATAGATGAAGATTCAGGGGTAGGTTTGCACGTTACAGTTGAAGATATCAACAAAGATGGGCGTTTGGATATCGTAACGGGTAACAAAAAAGGAGTTCGGGTATTTATTCAGGAGAAGTAGGGGTTAAGTTCAAATTGACCATCCAGTTTATGCCAAATTTATCTTTTAGCATTCCAAAATAGGAGTTCCAAAAGGTCTTTACAATTGGCATGGTGATTTCTCCATTTTCGGATAAGGCTAAGAAAATACGATCTGCTTCACTTTTATTGGTGGGATGTACAGATATTGAAAAGTTGTTGCCTTGGATGATCCGAGGGCCCCAGTTCCCCGAGTCACAGCCCATGATAGTGGTTTGGTTGCTGATCGGTAAGGTAATGTGCATTATTTTTGCCTTTTGCTCCTCCGTTAGTACTGGCGTGCCATGCTGAGTGGGCATTTCTCCAAAAGTATTGACCGATGAGAATTCGGTTTTGAATACCTTTTTGTAAAATTCGAAAGCTTCTCGACAATTGCCTTCAAAAGTTAAATATATATTTACAGTTGTCATTTATAAATTATTGGTAGTGGTTGAAGTTACAATAAACCAAAAATCCAGATGCGAATGAACACATCTGGATTTTTTTGAATGATACAAATCGTTTATTTCTTATTCTTCTTCTTGCCTTTTTTCTTTTTGGCAGTTACCTCTGGAGCTTTCTCTGGCTCTGGCTGTACTTTTGAAAGATCAAGAATACGGATATTTTTGAAACGTAACGGATTGCCATGACCTAGGTATCCAATATGCCCGGAAGTTCTGGCAAGTCCTGGATGTTCGCGGTGATCGGCTGTTCCATTTTTACTGGCTTCTGCCAAATCGCCTTCCAGTATCACGGTTCCATTAAGGGTTACTTTTATTTTCGAACCTTTCAGGTATACTTCTTCATAATTCCATTCGCCAAGTGGTTTCAGAAATCCACGTTTCGCAGGAATAATACCGTATGCCGAACCGTGGTATTGGTATTCTTTTAGGTTTTTATAAATATCAGCCGTATTGTCCAGGATCTGGATTTCAGTGCCCACATAAGCAGCATCTCCTTCCAATGGAGCACGAATACCCAAACCGTTATTTGCGCCTGGCGTTAATAGGAATTCGAAACGGTATACAAAGTCTGAGTATTCATCCTTAGTGAATAAATTGCCATGTCCACCACGAGTAGGGTCAATTTTCAATTCGCCATTTTCGATAAAGTAATCTGTTTTGTTTCCAATCCACTCGTGCATATTAGTACCATCGAATAGAATTTTATAACCTTCTTTTTGTTCGTCAGCAGTAAGCTGGTAAGGTTCCGGGCGGGCGATCTCACGAACATAAATATCGCGGTATGCTACTTCCGTTCCATGCGCT
>CAXBLH010000422.1:0-5117 GCA_963976315.1 uncultured Dyadobacter sp. | reverse complement strand
ACTTACGATGGTGAATAACAGTCCGACAATCCATTCCGAAAAGCCCCACATTTTTCGCAAATTTTCGATCCATTTTTCGTCAATAACCAACGCAGCGAAAGCAAGAATACCACAGGAAATAGCTATTACTAGCGCGTACGAGGCAATTACAGAACTATTTTTATTTTCAATATCTATTGTTGAAACCAATAACTCAGACTGCTCCTCACTGATAAGCTTGTTTTCTTTCCATTGATCTATTAATTGGTGAACTACCGTCGCCTCGTTTTTACTTAGTTTCATGGTGTGCTGAATTCGGTGATGGGATGACAATTACCTTACAAGATTGTTCTTTCAATTTTGCAAGGTAAAACTTATCCGTAGTATAAATCGTATCGATCTTATTTTCGTTTTGAAACTGACCTAGGAGTGTTAGATCGTCACCCAATATATAGGAATAACAGAATTTCTTTTTACTATTTTCTAATGTTCGGTAATTACCGAAATAGCCAATATATTTCATTTGGTTCACACTATTGGATTCGCCTTGAATGGCTGCCCAGTAATGGTAATACCCATAATTTCCTCTAAAAAGTACCCCAATATTTTCTTTTTTATTTTTAAGTACTTCTAGTATTGTTTTGAAGCTACGATAGTCCGCCGGATGGCTACGGAAATACAGTTCATCCTTAGAAAGTGTAAAAATGGTATTGCTTTTTTCAGCGTCAAAATAACCAATCGAGTCAAGAATCATGAAAATTTCTTTCTGATCGCTCGATTTAATATTCTCTTTTAATTCAAAACAATGGTATATGTTTTCATCCTTATAGTAATTATTTAATAGTAATTGGATCTCATTTTTCTGCTTTTCATTAGTAGGACAAAGCGCCAATGGTACTCTATTTTGTATATATCTCAAATAGTATTGAATGGGCATAATGGGTTTATTGGGGTTGCTAAAAACAAAGGGAGCAGAAGTTGCCATCACAAAGATCATTAACCAATGGTATCGATTTCCTAACCACCCTTCAATGATAAAAGACGCTACCACTAAACCCAATATAAAAAAGGGCATATGTGTTCTTGTACTCCACAGTTGGTATTTCATAAGTGTACTGAAAATAATTATTCCAGTGACCGATAGAAAGGCAAACCACTTGATTTTATGAGTTGTTTTTCCAAAAAACAAACCACAAAAAGCGAGTAACATAATGCCAAGTTGAAGTGTATTCGGAATCATGTCCTCCTGAACGGAATATCTTACCGAAAAGGGGTCTAGTGTGATTTTTGGATTATTAACATCCATGCCAATAAAACCATGCAGTTCAACGATGAGCCGTTCCATCCATTGATTATACCCGGCAATGGGTAAACCCATGTGTAAGCTCATATTTTTGATGGTATTAGAAAAGGTGGAGGTCAAGGAATATTGATCCACCGGAAGTTGTTCTTCAAACAATATAGTGCCGGCTTGCGGTCCTAAAATGTTTCCAAAGAACTTAAAATTGCGTGCGAAAAAAGGGGTATAAATGATAGCAAAAACAACTATACTAAACACCAAGATTTTAAATGAATGAGTGATTTTATGAATTTTGATAAACTGTATCCCAAAATATATTACAAAAGGGATGGCAAACATGAGTATGGTGTATTTTGAAAATCCACCTAAAGCCAAGGCGAATATCATAGCAGTTACGTTGCCTGCGGAAAGCTGTTTTAATGTTTCGTAACCGAAATATACAAATGATATAAAAAAGAAACAGGCTATCATATCTACCTGTGCAGAGGTGCTTTCAAAAATGGCAATGGGGAGCGTTAATGCGAAGACTGAGGCAATAATTTGTATTCGTTTGTTTCCTCCCAGGGTTTTGGCAAGCAGTCCCGCACTGAATATGCATCCAATATAGGACCCAAATTGAACCAGACCAACAAACTGATCCGAGCCCGCCAGCATAAAAAAGTGTAAAACAATATATTCCGCAAAAACATTAAGGTAAAGTTGATGCACATGCCTTGTTGCATAATTTTCTAGGTTTCCATTTCCAATCCAAATAATAATTCTGTTCAAGTGATAACTATGGGCATCAAAATTATTCGGAGGTATGAAAGTTGCTAATAAAAACAAGGGTATCATAAATAGTACCATGCCCAAGGCGAGAATGATTTTTTCTTCCTTGTGTAAACTCCATTTGATCCAGCGTTTGTGAACCCATGGTCTTTCAAAATGTACTTTTTTAATACCAACCTGATAGTACAAAAAGAAACCGCTGAGGATGATTACAGTGATCCAAAAGGCTAGCGCTGTTTTTAAATTTATCAGGTTAAACGGAGATACAATTTCATTAAAAGCGAAAATTAGGCCGCTTAAAATTAACAAGGTTTGAAGATAGGCTATTCTCAGGCGAGTTAATGCGCCAATAACTTTACTTTTAAAAAGGTAAAGTGTGATAAAAATCAATAGTGCGGCAATCTCAATTAATAGTAACCAATTCATCCCAATACGACTGAAAAAATGAAAGTTAGAAACAGTAACTTAGTGTTCTATAATTGGCCTACTCACGACTTTTTTAGTATTGCAATCGGAGGTCGGCTGTCAAATCCTTCCTGAAAACGATATTTATGCTGATTGCGGGTTTCGTCTTTTTGATAACAAAAGTCAATATACAAAACCAGTCGTGATAAGATCTAATTAATAGGGTTAAATCGTGCTGATTTAAGTATTGGTAATAGCAATTTAAACAAAAGGCGGGCAAGTCGTTGACCCACCCGCCCTTCCGTTAAGTGAATGGGGAAGGCATTATTTCAAATTACTAAGAAACTCTACTACATCACGAATCTCCCTTTTGGACATGATATGACCCATCGCTGGCATACTCGAAGGTACATTGTCTCTTTTTGCAATTCTCGCAACTGGGATTTTTAAAGGTTCCGCTTCAGAAGTTTTCAGTACCAATTCATGGTCGTTTTCTTCCATTAGAATACCACTAGCAACCTGGCCATCTTTCAGCGTCAAGATCGCCATGCCATAGCCAGGAGAAAGTCTCGCACTTGGCTCTACAAGTGCTTGCAAAATCTGCTCACGGGTGAGTGTACTTCCTATTTTTGTCAATTTTGGGCCCACTTCTCCACCTTGTCCACCTATGGAATGGCATCGCACACACTCCGCAGCTGAACTGGTTAAGAAATACCGACGGCCAGCCTGAGCATTACCACCATAAAGCGCATCTTGATAATCCGCCGCCGTCTCTCCATTGGAGCGCAACGGGGCCAGCTGGGCAATTAAAGTTTCAGATTTAGTAGCATCAATGGCTTCATTGAGGTCAAGTGAAATACTTTTCGGTAACTTTCCATCTTTCATTTGTTGGATCAAATTACTTAGTATTCCTTGTGATTTTGAAAGAGGAAGCTCTCCGAGAACCCGTAACATTTGTTGTTGTTCCTTTACTGAACCGATTTCAAATACTGACTTGGACATCGCAGCCAAGGCACTTGCTGATAAATCTAATTCCCCAACCATCGATAATGCCGTGGCACGAACATCTGCTGATTTGTCGTTCATACCTTTTTTCATAACCGATTCCATATCACCGTATTTTAGTTTGCTTAATGCCTCAAGCATGGCAACACGCACTTCTGGTGAACTACTTGCACCCATAATTTGGGCCAAGGTATTATTGTTGTCATTCATTTTAAGTTCTGCCATCATCTGGGCAGTACCTTTGAGTATTTCTGGGTCGGTATCTTTCAAAAGACCAGCTATGTAGGGTTTTATTTTGCTTTGGATCATGGCGGCATCACGGGTGAAACTTCCGCGATAGCGGCCATCCACACGGTCGAGTCCAGAGGGGTTAGCCCAAGTTCCGATTGTGGCCAATGCTTCGCCTCTAAGTTCGGCAGATACATTCTTCCGTTGAGCAAATGCAATTACATCGTTCAACTGTTTTTCGGTACCCACTCTTAAAGCAGCGTTAATAGACCTGCGAAGCAATGGTTCCGAACTAAATCTGGTGTCGTTCAAGGTGGCCGCTAAAGCGGGTAAAGCAGCAGGAATAGACAAATCATCATTAATGGCTCTTGCAGCTTCTGTTACGATATACTCGTCCTTATCATTCAAGAAAAGACTCACTTTTTCGTGGGATAAACGGCGTAATACCAATACCGCAGCGATACGTAATGAGCGGTCGGAATTATTGGCGAGAGCAACGATTGGTTCTACTTCTCCAATACGTGATAGAGCCAAAACCGCAGCATGACGGATATATAAATCTTGGTCGTGGTTGGCTTTTACTAAATTAAGTAAAGGCTGTACAGCAGACTTGTCCTTTATTCTGCCTAGTGCCTGAGCACTGAAAAACTGGACTCTTGGGTTGCTGTTTTTTAATAGCCTAAGATTTTGGCAGCTTGCGCTATAATTTCCAAATCGTCCTCTTTCAATAGTGGGAAAAGTGCATTGGCATGGGCTTTGTCAACGCGAGCCAATTGTCCAAGACCCCAAATAGCATGGATCCGTGCCAATTGGTTTTTGGATTCAGCAATAGCTTTTTTGAACTGGTCTGCTCCTTTTGAACCACGTGTGGCTAGCTCAAACTGTGCTTTGAGTCGGATTCGCATATCTTCATTGGCAAGCAAGGTGTACAGCAAATCGTCTTTTTGTGCTTCATAATTCAGCTGCATCAATCGTTTTGTTTCCAAACGAATGGCTTTCAAATCATTTTTATCATCGGTAACATCCATTTTCCAAACCCGACCATAATTTTTGGTATCCCAGCCATTAATCCAGTCGGCAATATATAGCGCACCATCTGGTCCGAAACGAATACCCGTTGGAAGAATACCATTGAGTATATTTTGTTCTCCATCCAATTCAAACGAAGCCCCTTTAGCTTTCAAGCCAAATGACCAAATGGGTGAACGAGCAGGATTACCTACGAATTCCACTAGAAAAAACTTGTTTTTCCAGGCCGATCCCAAAGCCGTCCCAGGGTTAAACTGCATACCAGTGGGCCCGTTATGGAAATTCTGGATTGGAGGAATAATATAGGCAGCCTGGCCCTCCCAACGTGGTTTGAAAAGTTTTTCATCCATCCAGACTTTGTAGTCATTGTTTCGGGGATCGGTATATTTTCCGTATTGCCAGT
>CAXBLH010000421.1:0-5139 GCA_963976315.1 uncultured Dyadobacter sp. | reverse complement strand
AGCCTTTTCACTTTGCTGGCGCAAATGATGCAGTACGATTGCATCAGCACCCTTTTCATTTTTCAGATCAGATTCCGTCAATCTGTCTATTTTGTAATTAATTTGCTCATGAGCTCCATGCTTGTCACAGGCAACTTCGTATTTCTCTTTCACAAAAGGATGTAATATGACATCATCGATTTGAGAATTGGCAGGCCAAAAACCAATTACTGCTTTTGCTTTTAATGTTTTGTCTCTAATAATCTCCCCTAACAAAACGGATGCATCTTCAAATAAGCGAATAGCCTCGGTACCTACCACTTTATCTTCCAAAATTGCAGGGTATTTACCATGTAACTGCCATGTTTGAAAAAATGGAGTCCAGTCTATGTATTTGGCGATATCATTGAGGTCGTAATCATCATACACTTGGGTACCTAAAAATTGCGGCTTGGTGGCTTTAAAATTACTCCAATCGATTTTCGCTTTATTATTACGAGCCTTATCAATGGGTACATGAGCCTTTGTAGAACCTTTTTTCGCATGGTCTTCACGAAGTTTTGAGTATTCTACTTTAATATCTTGGAGTACCTTGGCTTGGCTTTCTACACTTTGGATCAACTTTCCTGCTACCGGAACAGACCGTGAAGCATCAAGCACATGTATAACAGGTCCAGAATAATTTGGGTCTATCTTCACCGCTGTATGAATCCTAGAGGTTGTTGCCCCTCCAATCAAAAGCGGCATCGTCATTTTACGTCGCTCCATTTCCTTAGCCACGCCCACCATTTCATCTAACGATGGGGTAATCAAGCCAGACAGCCCAATAATATCCACATTGTGTTCCAAAGCAGCAGCCAATATTTTATCCGTGGGCACCATCACACCAAGGTCAATAATTTCATAATTATTACAACCTAACACTACCCCCACAATATTTTTGCCAATATCATGCACATCACCTTTTACGGTTGCCAAAAGAATTCTTCCGGCAGTACTACCTTCCGATTTTTCCGCTTCAATAAAGGGCTGCAGGTAAGCTACTGCTTTTTTCATAACCCTAGCAGATTTTACCACTTGTGGCAGAAACATTTTACCCGCTCCAAACAAATCCCCCACGATACTCATACCATCCATTAACGGACCTTCTATCACCTCTATGGGTCTGGGAAATAAGTGGCGACACTCCTCTACATCTGTTTCAATAAAGTCTGAGTTTCCTTTTACCAAAGCATGAGAAATTCTTTCTTTAACACCCAGCTCTCGCCACGACAAGTCTGGTCCGGTTTGGGTTTTACCTTTATCTTTGATGGTTTCGGCATAGGTAATTAATCGTTCAGTAGCATCCTCTCGACGATTCAAAATTACATCCTCCACGAGCTCAAGTACCTCTTTTGGAATTTCGTCATAAATACCAATTTGGCCAGCATTTACTATTCCCATATCTAAACCAGCTCGAATAGCATGGTAAAGGAATGCAGTATGAATTGCTTCCCGAACAGGCTCGTTGCCCCTAAAACTAAATGAAACATTAGAGACACCACCGGAAACTTTTGCAAAGGGCAAATTTTCTTTAATCCATTTAACGGCTTTAATGAAATCCACCGCATAGTTATTATGCTCTTCCATTCCAGTGGCCACAGTCAATATATTAGGATCAAAAATAATATCCTCAGCAGGGAAACCCACTTCATCTACTAAGATCCGATATGCTCTCTGACAAATTTCGATACGGCGTTCATAATTATCAGCTTGCCCTTTTTCATCAAAAGCCATTACTACGGTAGCAGCGCCGTAACGTAAAACGGTTTTGGCCGACTCAATAAACTTTTCTTCCCCTTCTTTTAAAGAAATGGAATTCACAATTGATTTCCCCTGCACACATTTCAAACCTGCCTCAATTACTTCCCATTTAGAAGAGTCGATCATGATAGGTACTTTGGAAATATCAGGTTCGGCAGCTATGAGGTTTAAAAACGTTTTCATCGCTTCAACGCCATCAATCATCCCCTCATCCAAGTTTATATCTATTACCTGGGCACCATTTTCAACCTGCTCCCGGGCAATACTTAAGGCCTCGTCATAATTCTCCTCACGAACCAGCCTTGCGAATTTCTTTGAACCTGTTACATTACAACGTTCTCCGATGTTAACAAAATTAGAAAGTTCATTAATTTTGACTGGCTCTAAACCTGACAGTTTCATGATATTATCAGAATCAGGCAGTAGCCTTGGCTCATGTTTAGAGGCCAGATCAGCGATAACACGGATATGGTCCGGAGTAGTACCACAACATCCGCCAATAATATTGATCAAATTGTCTCTTAAAAACCCATCGATGACTTCGCCCATTTGTTCTGGTGATTCATCGTATTCACCCATTTCGTTGGGCAAACCAGCATTTGGATGGGCTGAGGTAAAGAATTTCGACTCCTTTGCTAGAATCTGTACATAAGGCCTCATTAAATCCGCACCCAACGCACAATTCAACCCTACTGAAAGTAAGGGTAAATGCGAGATGGAAGTTAGAAAGGCATCCGTTGTTTGACCAGAGAGCGTACGCCCCGACGCATCGGTAATCGTACCAGATACCATAATAGGCAATGCGCCTCCTTCTTTTACCCGCCATGAAGGAAGACGTGGAATTAATCCTTTGTTAGCATCGGTAAAAAATTTATCTATGGCGAACAGAGCCGCCTTAGCATTGAGGGTATCAAAAACGGTTTCAACTAGAAGCAGATCAGACCCACCGTCGGTGAGGCCATGAATTTGTTCGTAATAAGCTTCCACCAGTTGGTCGAAACTAATAGCACGGTAACCAGGATTGTTCACATCTGGCGACAAAGAAGCCGTCCGGTTGGTAGGCCCCATGGATCCCGCAACGAACCGGGGCTTATGAGGCTCCTTTTCTGTAAATTCGTCGGCTACTTCACGTGCTAATCTAGCAGATTCGAAATTAAGTTCGTACACTAATTCTTCCATGCCATAATCTGCCATGGCAATGGTGGTACCGGAGAAAGTATTGGTTTCAGCAATATCCGCTCCCGCCTCATAGTAAGCAGCATGAATTTCTTTGATAATATCTGGACGGGTCAGTGACAGTAAATCGTTATTCCCTTTTACATCATGAGACCAATCCTTGAAACGCTCACCTCTATAATCGTAATCTTCCAGTTTGTATCGTTGGATCATGGTTCCCATGGCTCCGTCTAACACTAAGATTCTATTTTTTAATATTTCCCGGATATCAGCTTGCTCTTCTACTATCATTTTCATCAAATTTGAACTTACTTGTGTATTGTGTTTAACAAATGAGTTAATCAAAACATCTCACAAATTTACCTTTTATAGATGTTTTGTTCAAAAAAATTGAAAATATCAGACAATAAAACTACATTTTAGTACCTTTAACCTTAAAACATCTATATCCTTAGAGATATTAATGCAAATTCAGATAATCTATCTATGCACAATCTTGATGAAACCGATAACAAAATCCTACGTTTGCTGCAACAGGATTCCACCTACAAAACAAGAGAGCTAGCAGAAAAACTAAACCTTTCGTATACCCCTGTTTATGAGCGGGTCCGTCGGCTGGAAAAGGATGGTGTAATAAAGCGGTATGTTGCCTTGGTAGACCGTGAAAAAGTAGGAAAAAAATTAATGGCCTTTTGTAATATTGCTTTAAAAGAACATTCCAAGGTCATGGGAGAGAAATTTGTTTCAGCGGTTGTGGCGATGCCCGAAGTAATGGAGTGTTTTAATATATCGGGAGATTATGATTTCTTACTCAAAATAGTGGTAGAAGATATGTCGCAGTACCAACAATTCTTAATGCAAAAGCTAGGTTCTTTGGATAATATAGGAAGTACACATAGCCTGTTTGTAATGGGAGAAATAAAAAACTCTACGGCTTTGGAAATGGATATTTTAAAAAAATAAATATGATACCAGAATTTCCGGTATCATATTCCAACTTACCCCTAACAAAATTTATCTTTTAAGCCTGTTTAAATTTTACTGATAGAATTGTTTATAGCTTATTTTTTATGCGAACCAAGGCAGATTTTCCAGGGCGGCACCTCGTACGATTGCCATAGCTATCGTACGACGTACCGCCCTAAAAAATTTAACGCTGGTAGAGCCAAAAAATAGCATAAACAAACTATTGGTTAATTTTTAAACAGGCTCTTACCTTTACGCTTCATTTTTGGTTTTTCCAAGACACTCTTGAAACTTCCATCGGCATTAAAAAGTACTATCTTCATAGAAGTTTCATCACTGATTCCCACCAAAAATTCTCCTACATCATTAGACCCTGCCTTTTTAATGGCAAACCCAGCAAAGTTGGCAGCGATATAGTCGGTAATCGTCGCAGAAAGAGAAGTTATGGCGACCTCCGTCAAATTCGCCTTTGGCAAATGATTTTTCATTCTTTCAGATACAGTACCATCTTCATTAAATAACAAGCCCTGTTTGGTTCCGTCTGCTAATTTTATAGCGATGACTGTTTTTCCTCGCTCATCCACGGCGGCATATAGTACTTCACTACCTGGATAGGTAGCAGTAAGGTAACTGGTAATACTGCTACTAATAGCTTCGGATGCTATTTCAGTTAGCTTTCCTTTACAATGCTTAACCGTAACAGTATCACTCGCCACAGCATACCTAGCAGCAGTTGAGGTCAACACTTCCATATCTACTTCGGTACCTGTAGTGTCTGGAGATAAACCAGCAGAATCTTTATTACATCCGTTCAGAAACATAGCCACCGTGGCAGCTAGTACAAATAATATTTTTCTCATTTTAGTTAGAAAATTGAGGTGTATAAAATCGTTTCAAGTATCAGTTACGCCTCACAATAGGTATTCGTTGCAAGGATTAAAGAAAAAAATAAATTAAAATTATTGAAGGCTTTGCAACAAAAAATGGGTCACCTACGTACCTGTTATAGTAATAATCCGTATCCCTGACAACTTTATACCATTACCTTGCTATTTCGAAAAAAAACATCATTTGATGAGAACGATTTCGACACAGTCGTTTCTGCTTGCATCGCTGGCAATAGCCAAGCGCAGAGACATTTATATAAACAGTACTTTAGCTATGCAAAAAGCATATGTTTGAGATATACTAATTCAGTAGAAGAGTCGGAGGACG
>CAXBLH010000420.1:0-5157 GCA_963976315.1 uncultured Dyadobacter sp. | reverse complement strand
TATGACATCCCGCAGTCCTTGATAATCAACAAAAAGTTAACTATTCAATCCTCCGATAAATCAAAAGTTACCCTAAATTATTCGGGAGCAGAGAATTCACCCTTATTCCAACTTCAACCTAAAGGCTTTTTAAGCCTAAAAAATGTAACATTAAAAGGAAATAATTCCCAATATACTTTTGCCAGTTTAAAAGAAAATATGTTTACACATTTTGGATTAACGGTTTCCGATTGCGATATCAGTGATTTTAATTATGTACTAAAGGTCTATAAGGAGTCCTTTGCAGAACGTATCACTTTTGAAAGCACTTCAATATCAAACTGCGAAAATGGTTTGGAACTTTCTGAAGAAACTAATGATCTAGGAGATTATAACACTGAATATCTAACGATAAACAATTGTAAGTTCAACAATGTAAAAAGTAATGTAATCGACTACTATCGCGGGGGTTACGACGAATCCACCATTGGCGGAAATCTTCTGGTTACAAATAGCACCTTCACGAATTGTGGATCAGAAGAAAAAAATGGAATTCTGATCAACTCCCACGGCATTGTAAATGTTGATATTTCCAATAATACCTTTAACAACAATCCGGTAAAACTGGTGGCCTTACTTTGGGGAGCGAAAAACAATTCACATAAGAACAATGAAATCAACAATTCCGGAGAAATAAGGGTTGAGGAGAATTTAGAAATGAAATTAATGTATTAAACCAATCTCCCTAGCAATATACCACCTCGAAAAGGTTATACCCTATGCTTCAACTTGACAAGAATTAAACAAAAATTAAGACCAATTAAAATGGCCGCCATAATTGCAAAATTATTAGTATCAGCTCTTATAAAAGTATTAAATAGCTGTCTTAATACAGCTAAGAAGTCTAGTAATCAAGATTCAAAAGCCACAATTTATCCAAGTGATGTAATACCGGGGTTTTCGATTTGATTGGACCTTATAAGGTCTCTTATTTAGCGGTATTTTGGAATAAAGAACCTCTTAATCCCAAATTCCTTTTTTTTGGTTACCACCTATACTATCTGCGCTCAGAGCAAAATATACATTTGCCGAATTACTAATTTCACGGATAGAATATTATTAATTAAGAATAAAATAGGTCTATTTAATGTTAAATATTTGGTGGTACCATAAATTTGTGTATTTTTGGTAAACCAATCTGGTAAACCAATTTTACAAATGTACTTTAGCTTTGTTTTTTCGTGGCTTTCGCTATCGTAAAATTGCAGGTAAAACCATTTGATGGTAGGTTTCGTTTACATAGTGAAGAAATTATCCAAACAGTCAAAAAACTTGACTTTAAACGGTTTTTATAGTTAACATAACCCATATAATATGAACTTTAAAGTATTCCTTTCGGCTTCCGTACATTATTTATTCATTATAAGTACCATTTTGCTATTTGTTGGCTGTGCCGAGAACAAAAAACAAAAATCTACAGACGATACTGAAAACGCAGCTATAGGTCGTATTCCAAACGACATCATACCATTTTTTCAACATTGGAATTTGATCCTCGGTGATGGCTCTAATGTAGGCCAAGCTATTGCCTATGAGCACAAGAATTTCTTTTATACTGCGAGTGATAATCAAGGGGATTGGGTAGTATTCAAAACTCCAAATGCAGGAAATACCCATGGTACCTCGAACAACACAAGAACAGAATTGGCCCAATTAAAGAAGTGGACACCAATGACAGAAGCTACTATGAAAGCTACCCTAAAGGTAATGAACGTGTCAACTACCGGCGATGCCAGCGTTGCTTCAACGTATTCAGTAGTAGTTGGTCAGATTCACAGTGCAGATGGGCATGAAAACGAACCACTTAAAATCTTCTATAAAAAATTTCCTGGGCATGAAAAAGGCTCTGTCTTTTGGCATTACGAAATAAATACTGCAGGTGATGATAATTCCAAAAGATGGGATTATTCCTATCCTATATGGGGCTATGACTTTTCTGTTGTCGGTACTGATGAAAACACCTATCCACCTGAACCAGTTGACGGAATTGCTTTAGGTGAAGAATTCACTTATGAAGTAGTTATTAAGGAAGGTATGATGTATCTAACATTCACGAGTGAAGGCCATGAGACCAAAAAATTCACTAAAAATCTTATTTCCTCAGAATATGCAAATCTTTCGGACATGCCAGAGCAAACCAAGAAATTATTTGTACCCATTGGGCAGGATGGCCTCGAGCGCAAAGAAGCGTATACCGGCGAGGGCCTATTTTTTAAATTGGGCACGTACAACCAAACCAACGGAAAAGACCCTAAAATCAATAAAGTTTGGTGTTCTGGTGCCGAAACTCATGGTGGTGATTTACAAAAACAATATGCAGATGGTAATTACGCTGAGGTATGGTTTAAATCAGCGGATATTACAATCAGCGATGATGCCATTTCAAATACAGGTTATTTCGAAGCAAATGATGGCCTAAGTACTAAAACGGTCTATCCCAATGAGGTGATTCCATTTATGGATAAATTTAAAATATTGCTGGGTGACGGTAAGGAGGTGGAAGATATCACGCAGTTCGAACACAAAGATTATTTCTACACTGTAATAGACGGTACAAGGCGTTGGGTAGTCTACAAAACTCCCAATTCTGGTGTCACGTCAAAAAACTCCAGTAACACAAGAACCGAGCTACACGAAAAAAGAGAATGGCTCCCTGAAGAAGGTGGCAAACTAACAGGCACCTGCAAGGTAATGCAGGTCTCCATTTCTGGCGATGCCAGAGTTGCTGCCTCTTATTCCACTGTTGTCGGGCAAATTCACAGTGGTGAGGGACATGAAAATGAACCACTAAAAATATTCTACAAGAAGTTTCCTGGTCACAACAAGGGTTCCGTTTTTTGGAATTATGAAATCAATCCAGTAGGTGATGATAATTCAGGCCGGTGGGAACATTCCTATGCCGTATGGGGGAACGATATGTCCGTCATTGGGAAAGGTAAAAACGACTTTCCTGCTGAACCTAAAAATGGCATTGAATTAGGTGAAGAATTTAGTTATGAAGTAAATGTTTATAAAGGAATCATGTATCTAACCTTCAAAAGTGAGAATCACGAAACCAAAACATTTACCAAAAATCTGATTTCCTCAGAATATGTAAAAAAGTCGGACTTCCCAGAACAGATGAAGTATTTATTCGCCCCCATAGGGCAAGACGCCGTTGAACGTGCCACTGCCTATAGTGGAGAATTGAATTATTTTAAACAGGGCGCATATAACCAGACCAATGGAAAAAGTCCAGAAACCAACATAGTTTGGTTTTCAGGTGCGGAAACCTATGGAGGTGATATCGCCAAACAATACGAAAACGGATGTTATACGGAAGTATGGTTTAGGGAAGCAACCGTTGGTCAGGGCACACCCCCAAAGTAAATCGATTTGATTCATATAAAAGAGTTGATCGTTATTAAAAAAGAGTAAAGACTAATTAAAATCAAAAAAAAATGAAACGATTTAGTGAAAAGTACATCACCACAAAAGACATGAAATGGGAAAAACTTGGAGGCGGAGTTTCAAGACAGTTTTTGGGATACGATAACCAGATCATGATGGTCAAAGTGAAATTTGAGAAAGGAGCATTAGGTTCCCCACATCAACATTTTCACACGCAAGCTACCTATTGCGCTTCAGGTAAATTTGAATTTGAAATTAACGGAGAAAAGAAAATTGTAGAAGCAGGAGATGGAGTTTATATTGAACCCAATCTATTGCATAGTGCAGTTTGTTTGGAAGAAGGGATACTAATTGACACATTTAGTCCAGTACGGGAAGATTTCTTAAGTGGTGGTGGAGTATCTTATTTTGGAGATAAACAATCATAATAGAAATAAATCCCCTTTGGGGAAGACTTAATATCATAAACAATATATATGAATTTAAAAGGAAAAATAGCCATTGTTACTGGTGGAACCAGAGATATTGGAAAAGCCATTTCCATTAAATTGGCCAAGGAAGGCGCCAAGGTCGTAGTTAATTACTTTAGCAATGAAGCAAACGCCAAAGAAACTCTAAATGCAATTAAATCGGACGGCGGGGAAGCCATAATCGTTAAGGCCGATGTGACCAAAAAATCTGAAGTAGATAGACTCGTAAAGGAAGCGGTTAGCAGTTATGGAGATGCTATAGACATTTTGGTAAACAACGCCGGTGGCCTGGTTGCCAGAAAGACCATAGCTGAAATGGATGAAGCCTTTTTTGACAGGGTGATAAAATTAAATCTCAATTCTACCTTCTTGGTAACCCAGGCTGTCCTGCCCCATATGAAATCTGGAGCCTCCATAGTAAATATAGCCTCCCAGGCCGGTAGGGATGGCGGGGGCGGAGGATCTATAGCTTACGCAACCTCCAAAGGAGCCATAATGACTTTTACTCGAGGTCTGGCCAAAGAGGTAGGCCCAAAAAATATTCGAGTAAATGCCCTTTGTCCCGGTATGATCGCCACTACCTTTCACGATACCTTCACCACGGATGAGGTAAGGGAGAAAGTAGCGGGAATGACCCCACTTCGTAGGGAAGGATCTGCAGAGGAAATTGCAAATACGGTAGCCTGCTTGGCATCTTCCGAAACTTCCTTTATTACAGGGGCAAACATTGATATTAACGGAGGACTTGCCTTTTCATAAAATACAAATAAATACGAATTTGCTAATTTTTACAACCTCAAATTAGCAGAAATAAAAATTTAACAAACAAAATTTGTAATTAAATTTTTAATTAACAAATTAATAACATATTTTTGGTAAACCAAACTGGTTAACCACTTTGGTTCACCAAAATAACTCAAAACAGCAATAACCATGTTAAAAGAAAAAAGATTAAAAATAAACCCTAGAAATTGACAAAAAAAGGACGGGCGCACACCCATCCTTTTGTAAAAGATTACTTCATTCTGAAGGGAAGTAATACCAAACATGCAAATATTACTATATACATATTTACTGCAAAAATAAGCAATTTCAGTCAATATTAGTGCAGCCACATGTTTTAGTAATATGAAGGATTAAATGTGAACAATATCACATTATAGAAACCAATGGCAAAAAGCCATTATTAATCACTTGTTACTAACTTACATTACTGTCCCATTAAAATCTAAAATAGTTCTTTGAAATGTTTGAAATA
>CAXBLH010000419.1:0-5157 GCA_963976315.1 uncultured Dyadobacter sp. | reverse complement strand
TTATTGAAGGGTAATTAATTAGAAGGAAGTGGTATCAAAAAAATTGATGTTCTAGGAAAAACAATTGAAGTCTAACTATATACGCCTATTTGGAAATTAATTTTTCCTTTATAAAAAAAATAATGATTGAGTCTGAAAAATTCAACTTCCTGTTTGACACCCAGCAGGATCAACATCCCAAATCTGATAGATTAAAAAATTTACAAGCTCTGGAAATACTGGAGTCCCATTCTGGCTTTATCCATAAATTTAAAGAAGACACTGGTTTACCTGAACCGGTTTTACGTGATCTATACACAGACACCGCATTAACAGTACTAACCAAAATTGAAAAAGGAGACTTCAGAGGCGATAGCAAAATCTCCACCTACTTTTATAAAATTTTTTATTTTAAAGCAGTGGATTACATGCGTAAATCTGCTAAAAATAAAATTGATTACCTTGATACCTTGCCCGACCATCGCGATGATAGTCAAGATATTGAAAAAGCAGTAACCCAATCCGAAGAATCGATTGAAATGATTTCTCTTTTAGAAAAAATGTGCCCAGTCTGCCGAAAAATAATCACTCAGTGGGCTTATTTAGGGTTTTCTAATCAGGAATTAGGGGAAAGTTTAGGGGAACAAAACGCAGCCAAAATCGCTAAAATCAAATTTAACTGTATTGAAAAGTTCAAAAAATTATGGAATAATAAAATGAGCCGGTTAAATATTCAAGAATAATTCGGCTGTACAAGGAGTTACTGACTCAATCTCCTATTTGTGGACATCGAATTTAATTTATGTATTGAGACATTAAAATGGACCATTCTTACACAGAACTCCCGGAATGAGACCATTATACTTTTTCATGTACACCTTCCGAACCTGTTTCCAGAACCGCAATCTTCCCTCCCTAAATAGTAAAAACCTTATTGGAAGAAATTCTCCTTGCCGACCACACTAAACTGAATGCTTTTGGAATGGGCCCGCCTCATAATTTGATTTTGCAGCCTCTTCCCCCAGCGACCTTATTGGCTGCTGCCGCAGTTAAATTAAAAAATTAAAGCTAAGAGCCTGTTTAAAAATTAACCAATAGTTTGTTTATGCTATTTTTTGGCTCTACCTGCGTTAAATTTTTCAGGATAGCTATGGCTATCCCTTCAAAATTTGCCTTGGTTCGCACAAAAAATAAGCTATAAACAATTCTATCATTAAAATTTAAACAGGCTCTAACAAGTTCAGTTATAGTTTCAAGACCGGATAATTCAATCTGAGTTTTACAGGTTTTTGCTACTATGGATTTATCACTCAATGCCAGAGCTGGAATAATGGTAGACAGAGGTTCCTATAGTGAATCGTCCCTGCTTTTTGGATATCATTTCAAGGATTACGATCAATTATTCTCAGAAAACTATTCAGATTACCCTTCCACCACTTTTTCCACCCTTTCCAAATGATCTTGTTTGGACAGCGTGAGTTTAATCACACTCTCTTTTAAGGCCTTTAAATTGTGAGGCACATTGGCCTCTAACGCAATCATGTCTCCAGTTTTAAGAGTGATGGTTTGTCCAAACACGCCAAAATCAATTTCACCTGTGGCTACATACACTACAATGGGGAATGGCGCTTCATGTTCCTTTAACAGCTGTTGTTCTTTAAAAGCAATTCGAATTTCTTTTAAAACTTCTGTTTCAAGCAAAAGGGAAAATTTTGGTTTTGAATCTCCAAATTCTACATTTTGTAATAAGGATGCGGTCTTCATATAATTATCAGGTTTGAAATGTTAATACTCAGTCAGCCGAATAGGAATCTACCAAAGTTATGCCATTAAACATTTGTATTTCCTGTTAGAAATCAGTTTGGGAATTGATATTTAATCTTAAAACTAAATTTTTATCAGTTAACACTTCCACCACTGTTTTTTTAGGTGGGCTTTGCATAAAAAACAGCAATAAGTTATTTGCTCGAAAATCTCGTTCATGTAGAATTTGACGGCCAAAAGCTGATCGCATTTCTAATAAAGCCGTGAGAAGGTCAAATTTATGAATTCAATCAATAACCCTTTCTACCAGGCAATTGAAGGATATTGAAGAGGAAGGGATTTTCGGCTATTAGCTAAATCAAAGATTATGTTTCTCCTCCAGCCCCTGCGCGCATAATTTTTGAACAGAGCTCCCTATTTACACAATTAAGTTTTGTAAATTCGTCAAACTAAAAACTTAAATAATTTTACATTGGACGATTTAAAAAAAGCGTACATAGCTGGTGGATGCTTCTGGGGAATGGAAGAACTGTTCCGAGTACAGCCAGGAATTAAGGATACGGAAGTAGGTTACCTTGGTGGGGAAAATGACAATCCTACTTATAGAAATCACCCAGGCCATGCCGAAGGAATTGAGCTTACTTACGATCCAAAAGAAACTAATTTCAGAACAATTTTGGATTATTTCTTCCGGATACATAATCCTACCACTATCAATCAGCAAGGCAATGACCTTGGAGAGAGTTACCGTTCTGCCATATTTTTCCAAAACGATGAAGAGAAGTCAGAATCAGAAGAATTTATCAAACTGGTTGATAAGTCTGGCAGATGGCCCGGCAATGCAGTTACAAGCTTAGAGCCTTTTGTTACGTTTTGGCCAGCGGAGCCTGAGCACCAAGATTATCTAGTAAGAACACCCAATGGTTACACCTGTCATTTCGAAAGATTTGGCCCACTGGAAGACTAGTTTATAGTGAACCAATTGCCTGCTAGTTTAAAACCTAGCCGGCAATTGGATCCCAGTGGATTGGCTATATTTTCTCTCCTACATTCCCAATTGGATATACCTGAGATACCATTTTTCGCTTTCCTTTATTTCGATCAAAAACATAATCCAATCTACCTAAGTTTATACCCGCAAAACCAACCTGATTGACCGTAGTAATTTTTTTGTCAAGGTTCATAATGTCCTCTGGCGACTTCATAAAAGTATGGGTATGCCCCCCTATTATCAAATCTATATTTCTAGTAGATGCCGCCAGAATTACGTCGGACACTTTATTTTCACGGTACTTATAGCCTAAATGCGATAGACAAATAACTAAGTCACATTGTTTTTCATGTTTCAAAAAAGCAGCCACTTCATTGGCCTTTTGAATCGGATCAAGGTAAAGCGTTTCGCCATAGTTTTTCTTGTCAACCAATCCGTCCAGTTCAATCCCCAAACCAAAAACTCCTATTTTCAAACCTTGCTTTTTGAAAACATCGTAGGATTTAGTTTTACCATTTAAGGCAGTATTTTCAAAATTATAATTACTGACCAAAAATGGAAATTTGGCGTGTGGCATTTGCTTTAAGAAACCGGCTATACCATTGTCAAAATCATGATTCCCCATAGTTGCGGCATCATAGCGCATATCACTCATGAGTTTCATTTCAAGTTCGCCTCCAAACAAGTTAAAATAAGGTGTCCCTTGAAAAATATCGCCAGCGTCTAATAGCAAAACATTACTTTCATCAGCCCGTATTTTACCTATTAATGCTGCACGACGAGCCACCCCTCCCAAACCCTGATTTCTGGAACCGTCCATAGGGAAAGGCTCGATGCGGCTGTGAACGTCATTAGTATGCAAAATGGTCAATTTAACCTGATCCTCTTTGGCAAAAAGTTCCGTGGGAAACGTTGTTAAACCAGTAACACCAATAACACCGGCCGATAATTTTATAAATTCTCTCCTATTCGTTTTCATCGCTTGTAATTCTTCCGTCTAGTTTGGCTGTAATTTTATTACCTTTTTTGGTCTCTTGTTCAATATATTGGATCAAAGCATCCCGAAGTTTCAGTCCGAGCACCTTAGTCTCCAGGGCATTACCCAAAAATGCCAAATCACCGCCGCTATTGGCTAAGTAATCATAGGTTAATACCGAATAATTTTTATTAATATCAAAAGGCTTTCCGGCAATTGAAACCTCATGCGGTTTGCCACTTTTAATTTTCATTGTCACTCCTACTTCTGGCTGACCGCTACTTTGGGCTATAAAATCCATTAACTTTTGGGTATCTGAACCTGAAAGTTTAAGCAATACCAACTCATTTTCAAAAGGCATTAATTCAAACACATTACCAATGGTGATATTGCCCTTAGGCAAGGCATTTCGTAAGCCTCCTTTGGTAGCAAATGTAAATTGAATACTCGGATCCAGTTTTAAACCCTGGTCTAAGACCGCAGCCGAAAAGAAGTTGCCCAGTAACGTTTCAGGTTGTTTGCCTCCTGTGAGCGCTACGTCTGCCTGACCAATAATTCGGTGCATTTCAGCTTCCATTTTGGCCTTGTAGGGCAAATAATATTTAATAATGGAGGAGTCGGCTGGCAGTGCATCCGACATCTCATATTGCACCGCCGAAGCCTTTGTTGCGGTGTAGTGATTGGTACAGGCGCTGAGAAAACCAACAAGCACGGATAGTACAGCTAATTGGCGAATGGTCTTTTTTGACATAGTTATACTTTAGTATTTGGCCGCAAAGATACTATCAGACGAGAATCAAAATCTAAAATATTTTTTAAAATGGAATTAATATTTGCATCAAAGCATAAGCGTTCGAGATCACGGCAAGGGAACAGGTTCTACGATATAAACTTGGCTTTTCAATAAGGCAATCACCCCAACCTTGAACCTCAGATGACTTAACCCAACTGCGATTAGACACGATTTTTCGGTAATATAGGGTATTATCTTTTTCATGTAGAGTTGGTTTCGATCCGTGAGAGAAGCGTATCCAGGCGAACCCGTTGGCTCGTCACCAGGAGATACGATATTGAAATAATAATCAAAATTGAAGGATTTATAGTCTGAAATTGCCTCTTCTAAATTATCTTGATGATATATATTCCAATTCGGCTTATCGCTACCTTTTATCTGTTTTATGACTTCAATTAATTTCAACTTTGCTGCTTCAGTTTCATTGAAATCATATTCATAAATCTTAATACTATCAAGGTTATCACCGGCCCGACCACTTTTTTGATAAATTTCAAACAGTTGTAAATCCATAAATTTGGTCACGCCATCCGCTTTTGAATTATTTAAAGTTAATACATAGTAAACTGCACCTATGAATTCAGAAACCGTCATGGCCTCAGCATCTGGATTATTGGCAATTCCATCTTCAACTCGTGCAACAAAAAAGGAGTC
>CAXBLH010000418.1:0-5165 GCA_963976315.1 uncultured Dyadobacter sp. | reverse complement strand
AATTTTGAACCCGAGAAAGGAAAATGGTCCCTTATGGGTGGATTTCTCATGCCAAACGAGGACATTGATAGTGCTGCTGGTAGAATCTTATTCGATTTGACAGGTATTCAAAATAATTATCTCGAACAACTCGCGGTATACGGGCAACAAGACCGTGATCCCGGAGAGAGAACCGTTTCAGTGGTTTATTTTGCGTTGATTAAAATTGATGAACAAGATAAAGTTTCTGTGAATAATAATAATGCGAATTGGTTCAATCTTAATGGTCGCCCCCAGCTGATATTCGATCATGATCAAATGGTGGCCAGAGCCATTGATCATTTGCGTTATAATGCCGCATTACATCCAATAGGATTTGAATTGCTGTCCGAAACCTTTACAATCCCACAACTGCAAAAACTCTATGAGGCCATCTACGCCATGCCGCTAGATAGGCGTAATTTCAGTAGAAAACTATTATCCACCTCTTTGCTGATAGACACAGGGTTAAAAGATATAAATTCCATCACTAAAAAAGCTACTTTGTATAAGTTGGATAAAATGAGATATAAAGAAAAATTTTACTCCTTTTGGAATTTTATGGCGGACGCAATGGGTAAAAAGTGATCGCGAGTTTATAATCTAAATAGTTGTTTGTAATTTTGTGTCATTATTACACCATTGATTATTTTAGTTATATTTGTTATGTTTTTAATAATATTGATTCAAATATTCTATTTCCATATACTATGAATGATAAATATGTAATTGGTATTGACTTCGGAACTGATTCGGTACGAGGGGTTGTAATGAATGCGATCACAGGAAAGGAAGTGTCCAATGGCCTTTGTGAGTACCCTAGATGGAAAAAGGGGATGTATTGTGATGCGTCGAATTCTCAGTTTCGCCAGCATCCATTAGATTATTTGGAGGCAATGGAACTAGCTGTGAAATCAGCACTTCAGCACTGTTCTCAAATTGTAAAGGATAATATTCTAGGCATTTCGGTAGATACCACCGGAAGTACTCCAGTAGCCGTTGATTCCGAAGGTACTGCACTTGCTATGTTACCTGCATTTGCCTCGAACCCGAATGCTATGTTTGTGTTGTGGAAGGACCATACGGCCAATCTTGAGGCAGAAGAAATAAATGCATTAGCAAAGACTTGGTCTACAAATTACACCAATTATGTGGGAGGGATTTATTCCTCGGAGTGGTTTTGGGCAAAAATCTTACACGTGCTCCGTATTGACGAAGCGGTGCGTGGAAGTGCTTTTTCGTGGATGGAACATTGTGATTGGATCTCGGCGGAACTGGCTGGGATCAAAAAACCTCTAGATGTAAAGAGGTCGAGATGTGCTGCGGGGCACAAGGCTATGTGGCACCAAGACTTTGGTGGATTGCCTTCAGAGGCTTTTTTAACTGCTTTGGATCCACTTTTAGGGGGATTAAGAGATCGACTATTTTCGGAAACCTATACGGCGGATGAAAAGCTAGGAATGTTGTCGGAAAAGTGGGCAAAGAAGTTCGGCTTATCAGAAAATGTAACTATTGGGGTAGGTGCTTTTGATGCTCACATGGGTGCCGTTGGGGCAATGATTGAGCCTTATGCACTTTGTAAGGTGATAGGTACTTCCACCTGTGATATGCTTGTGGCTCCCAATGAAGAAGTAGGACACTTGTTAATAAAAGGTATCTGTGGCCAAGTAAACGGCTCAGTTGTACCTGGAATGTTGGGTATGGAAGCGGGACAATCCGCTTTCGGTGATATTTATGCTTGGTTTGCTAGGTTAATATTGGATCCGGTAAAGGACCTCTTAGGGGAAGATCATGCCCACGAAATGCAGCAGAAAATTATCCCTTATCTAGCTGAAAAAGCCAAATCACTCCCACTAACTGAAAACGATTTAATAGCTGTGGACTGGCTAAATGGTCGTAGAACACCAGATGCGAATCATACTTTGCAAGGTTCGATTATCGGACTAGATTTGGGGGTTAATAGCATTAGTTTGTTCAAATCATTGGTCGAAAGTACGGCATTTGGTTCTAAAAGTATTGTAGAGCGTTTTAGGAGTGAAGGTGTAACTATTAAGGAGGTGATAGCAATAGGAGGGGTTGCTCGGAAGTCAGAGTTTGTGATGCAAATACTGAGTGATGTTTTGAATATGCCCATCAAGGTTGCAAAAGCGGATCAAGCGTGTGCTTTGGGAGCAGCTATGTTTGCCTCTGTGGTAAGTGGTATACACCCGGATCTGGATACCGCTCAGAAAAGTATGGGTAGTGGGTTCGATAATGTATATTACCCTCGCGCCGAAAGGAATGAAATTTATGAAAAATTATATTTGAAATACCTCATGGCGGGTACTTTTGTAGAGGAAGTTTACATGGTCAATTGAATTTCATAGGTTCTGCGAGTCTGGTTCGATCTAGGCTATTTGGACTTAGGTTTAATTTTGTGTGTGAAAATTAAATTGTTAACTAAAAAATTGAATTAATCACATAGAATGTCGATATATAAATATTTAAAGGAAGAGGTATATGAAGCCAATATGGAAATTCCCAAGGAAAACTTGGCAATTGTGACATTTGGCAACGTAAGTGGAATAGATCGAAAATTAGGGGTAGTAGGAATTAAGCCTAGTGGCGTACCCTACCATCTTTTGAAGGTAGAAGATATTGTGATTTTAGATCTAGAAAATAAGGTGATTGAAGGAAATATGCGGCCGTCATCGGATACCAAAACTCATGTTTTGTTATATAATACTTTTGAGGAGATTGGTGGCGTTTGTCACACGCATTCTACCTATGCAGTTGCTTGGGCACAGGCTCAGATGGCTATACCTAATTTTGGTACCACTCATGCGGATCATCTGGTCACAGCAGTTCCTGTCACGGAAGTCATGTCAGACGAGGCAATAAAAAATGATTATGAATTGGAAACAGGTTTTCAAATTATTAATACATTGAAGGCGAACAATTTGTCGGCTTCGGAGGTAGAAATGATATTGGTAGCTTGCCATGGTCCATTTACCTGGGGGAAAGATCCAGCAAAGGCCATTTATAATTCTATTGTATTGGAAGAAATTGCAAAAATGGCCTATTTAACCAAAACTATAAATTCTCAAATTACGCCTATCAAACAAAGTTTAATTGACAAGCATTACTTCCGCAAGCATGGTAAGGATGCTTACTACGGGCAGGGCTGTTAATTTTTAGTTGATTTTTTGGCAAGGTTCCTCATTTGCTGAAGCGCCTCCTGTCGGGACATCTTCTTTTCATTTGCTTTTGCTTCTGAAATAGCTTCTTTTGAAAAACGATCTTTGACAAAGTTAAGTAGGGCAAAAAACATAAATTAGATTTGGGATATTTGAAATAATCCCAAATCTAATAAATTGGTTTTAAAGATTGTCACATTTTTGATTTGATTTTAGATCCTGGCTGGAAATCATTCTGAATCCATCGAATAAAATTCAAAGAATTCACTTTATAAATATTTGCCGACAATTGTTTCATGCCACTTTCGTCAATATCTTTTACATACTGTTGGTGTAGTTTAATTATTTCATTGAGTGTTTTGTTATCCGTTTTCATGATATTTTGTGTGTTGGAAGAGTAGGTAATTTAATTAAGGTATTAGGCTTCCCAATCATGCTTAAAATTGGAGCCTTTTTTTAAACTGGGCTAAGTATTTAGCGTATAATATTCGAATTTTAAGAAAGTGTCGAATATAAAAATGTGTTAAACAGGCAAGCTACAATTGTTAGGAAAAATGAGCTTATAAAAGAGAACAAATAGAACCTTCTCATTAGGGTGTCAACTGTAACACCTCTCCGTCAAGTTAAAAATAGTTGACAAATCGTTATTTATAGTTCCCCTAGATTAAGCTGTCTTTTTTAAATAACAACATTAAAATGATGTGATATCTCCTGTAAATACTAGATTATTTTATTAAATACGTGCAAGACAAATATATAATAAAAATTATAAACTAATATCAAATTGTACCAATATAAGTATGTAAATATTTAAAATTGTTACAAAAATTACTAATTACTTAATAAATGGAAGCTGAGGGATTTTTGGAGTTTTCATGTTCGAATTTTTGACATGATCATTTAATGGGTTCATTGAACCCCGAAAACTATTAACACGGTAGGCGGATTTTTATAAAATTCAAAGGAACTGGAAGGATAGGAAAGCGGTACAATTATCTTATCGATTTAAAAAAAAGGCTGGGGAAGGAGTGAGGAATCACCGAGGAGTAGAACTAATAATTAACAAATTCCAAGTTTACTTTTTAGAATTTCAATATTTAACGGTTTTGATAATAAATCCACTATTAAAGGATTATTCTGTATTTTTTCAATATCACGTGAGTCGATAGTAGATGACAGCATATATACTGTTATTTTGCTTGTTATCTCAAAAGGTAAGTTTTGAAAAGCATGCATGAATTCAAATCCATTCATATCAGGCATTTGCAAATCTAGTAATATGATCGTGTCGTTCTGTAAATCAGTGGTTTCTTGAAGCCAAGACAAGGCATTTTTGGCAGAAAAATATTTTTCTACCGATTCTGCCACTTTACTTTTTATGAGCAGCTTTTCAAATATAAATAGGTCGAATGGACTATCGTCAATTAAAATAAAGTTGTGTTTTTTTTTCATGTTTAAATTTTATCGACAGGCATAGAGGCGATGGTTACTTCGAATCGGCTACCAATTCCAATTTTAGAGTCCGTTTTAATAGTTCCATTCAACTTGGTTACGGCTTCATGGACGATATATAATCCAATGCCAGATCCGCTTTTAATAGCACCAGAGCGATAAAACATTTTGAATATATTTGCCTGATCTTCATCAGAAATGCCCACGCCATTGTCTTCAATAATTATTTTTGCTATTTCATCGGTACATTCAATATCAATATTTACAAAGGAACTATCTTTTTTGTCATCCTGAAATTTAATTGCATTGTTGATCAAATTATTGAATATAATCCTCAATTTGGTACTGTCGGAAAGAAAAACATGCTCTTGTTTAATATTTGTATTTATGGTTACGGTTTCACGTTCTGGTATATATTGTATGGTTGAAAGAACATCGGATATCAGTTCATCAAAATTAGTTTCACTATAGACTGGCAGTCCGCGGGAATTTTTATAGTAATCAATAATATTAACAATG
>CAXBLH010000417.1:0-5168 GCA_963976315.1 uncultured Dyadobacter sp. | reverse complement strand
AATATCCATCAGTACGATGTCGTATTTCGTACTACTTAACTTATCGATTCCAATCTGTCCATTCTCGGCAATTTCAACTTCAAAGCCATTCTGTTGTAGAAATTTACGTGCTAAGAATTGATTGATGTAATTATCTTCTACCACCAAAACCCGCACTTCTCTTTTGCTTGAGTCCACGGATTCGGAGATTGAGGCGAGTGCGGTAGAACCCTCTACACATTCCTCTGCCAAAAACTGGTAGGGTAATACTAAATCAAATTCAGAACCGAAACCAATTTTGCTTTGCAATTGAATAGTACCGTTTTGGATATTTACTAGATTCTTGACGATCATGAGGCCGAGTCCAGAGCCGCCATAACCCCGATTAATCTCAGAGGTCGCCTGTACATATCGGTTGAAAATCTCTTCCTGCCTGTCAAGGTCAATACCTATACCGGTATCTTTTATTTTAAAACTGATTTCTATGGTATCCCCAGTTACTTTGTGAAGTTTAACAACAATAGAGATATTTCCGATTTTGGTGAACTTGACGGCGTTGCCAATCAAATTCGTCAAGATTTGAGTTAATCTGGTGGGGTCACCAATAATTTGATCTGGCAGGTTTTTATCTATGTCAATATTAAATGCCAAGCTTTTTTCAGTTATTTTGAGCTTGAACATCATTTCCATGGTCTTGAGGAGCTCTCTCAGACTAAATGGAATTGATTCCAATTTCATCATACCCGCTTCTATTTTGGAATAATCCAAAATATCATTGATAAGAACAGTAAGGTTTTCACTACAGGTTTTGATGAAGCCGATATATTCTTGGTTCTTTTTACTCAATTTGGAGGTTTCCACTAGATTTGAGAATCCTACAATGGCATTCATCGGAGTTCTTATTTCATGGCTCAAATTGGCTATGAATTGTTCTTTCTCAATGGTATTTGCCAAAAGTTTCTTTTCAATTTCAATGCGTTCCGTAATATCATAAAGGGTGGTGATGGCATATTCAGAATTGAAAATTTCAATAATATCTAATGAAATGAGTGAGGTTCGTTTGTGATGATTTTTATCAAAATATTCTATTTCCAAGCCAGTGGTTTTCCTATCCTTTTTTATTTTGGAATATATTTTGGCCAGTGTGAAGGGGCTAATCATTTCGAGTACCATTATCGTTTGCCCTATAAGTTCCGAATTGCTATACTGGGTTAATTGCTCAAACTGGTTATTGACTTCCATAATTTGACCCGAATTTATATCGGCTATCACCATTCCCGCTGGGCTCATGCGGAAGGCCTTATGGAACTTTTCTTCGCTTAATTTCAAGGCGGCGGTTCTGGCATGTACCTCACGTTCAAGTGAATTGTTTAGCTCAATTAAGGCCTTTTCGGCTTCTACTCTTTTGCTGTCAATTCTATTAAGGTAAAGTGCAGTGCTTCGTAGTATTAGAAAGGCAATAGTAAGAAAGGAAATTACTGCCACCGTGATTCCAAATTCAATCGTTATAAGTTCCGATTTGAATAGGAAGACGCGAAGTAGACCTTGAAAAGTAACAATAATAACCGTATATGGGAATATACGACGAAACATTACATTCCCTATTTTATTCCCAATAAACAAGGGAGTGATACCCTGGGTTTCATTGATTCTGGATCCGGCACAGCCTATTAAAAACTGAATAACCGTGATGAAAACAGAGTCCGTTTGTAATAAAGTAAATTGATAAAGACCTGGTAAATTGTATAAATAAGTAACTAATGATATAAAGGTGATAACACCAGTAATATGAAAGGCATATTGGGAGAGTGATCTAAGGAAACTATAAGAAGATTTCGCTAATAATATGCCAAGACTTATATATATAAAAACATTAGAATTTGAATTATGAATATCATCGGTACTATTCCAAATATATGGATTTTGAAACGTTGGTAGGAGGGTATGGAAACCTAAAAATTCAAATAACTTTTGAGAGTAAACGGAGGTGGCTATTAGAATATGAATTACTAGGATGACCCAATACGTTTTTTTGTATTGACTCATTTTTGGGTGCTGCATTAATAACCCTATCCCACTAAAAATTAATAAGGTCGCTGATTTTAAATTCGTTGAGTTTATCAGGTTGAAACTATCCGTAACTCCTATTAAGTTTAGGTTCCAAAATAAGAATAAGGTTAATCCAGCGGTAATAGAAATTAAACCAGTATATGTTATAATACCGTCACAAAAATCACGCTTCATAGATTTTTGAGCGAACATAATAATATTTATTTGATAGACAGGGAGTTAACAGTGATGCTCCTTTTGGTTTTAATTTCAGGTAACTATTACTTGGAGGTTATCTGAATTATAAGTATGGATTTCACTTTGAGCAAAAATACAAAAAAATGACGATCGTTAACTTATAATATGTAAAATTAATTAAAACGGAATTAGAATTAGGTCTACACAATTTTGCTTTATTGTAAAATTAGCAGAGTTAGTAGGTTATTCTTTATACGCCGTTGACCTCAGTGCGAATGAGGTCATAGAACTTTTGCTGTCGCTAATCATCCGTTAGTAATTAACTAAAAAACCGTTTTCTAAAAGTCTCACATAGCTGTAAGCCTGTTGCAATACCAAACAAATAGGAATAGAGGTTTTAATTTAAATAAGAAAAGGGTGGTGCCCCTTTTCTATGCTGGTTTTCTGCTATTGAAAAATTGGAATATAATTGGGAAAATCAGTAGTGTCAAAACAGTGGCAGTGATTAAGCCTCCAATGACTACAATAGCTAATGGTTTCTGGGTTTCAGAACCTATTCCGGTGGAAGTGGCAGCGGGTAATAAACCAATAGCTGCCATCAGTGCTGTCATTATTACAGGGCGAATGCGCGATTTTACGCCGCTTTTAATAGCTAAATCCAGGGGGATTCCGTTCGCTAGATTTTTATTGAAAACGGAAATTAATATAACTCCATTCTGCACGCATAGCCCAAATAATGCAATAAACCCGACTCCTGCGGATATTCCAAAATTCATGTGTGTAAGATGAAGTGCCAAAATACCACCAATAAGGGCAAACGGCACATTTACCAAAACGAGTCCGGCATCCTTTCCATTACCAAACATTATAAATAGAAGGATAAATATGGCAATCAAACTAATAGGTACTACCTGACCTAGTCGGCTTGTAGCACGAACCTGGTTTTCAAACTCCCCTGACCAGCTAATAGAATACCCTTTTGGCAAGGAATTGAGCAAAGGTTTTACCTTACTTTGTGCTTCTGATATAGTGCTTCCTAAGTCCCTTTCCCGAACCGAGAATTTAACACCGATGAAACGTTTGTTATTGTCGCGGTACACAAACGCTGGGCCGGTAACGGTTTCAATCGTTGAGATTTCTTTCAAGGGTATTTTTTCTCCGGTAAGCGTAGGTACCATCAGCTGCTGAATGTCATTGATGTCTTTACGGTATTGTTCTTCATACCGCAAGCGGATATCAAATTTCCTTTCTCCTTCATAGAGTATGGAGGCGGTTTTGCCTCCAATTGCCATTTCGATAACCGCCTGAACATCGGCCGTGCTCACGCCATATTGTGCCATCAAATTGTCATGTAAGTTCACACGTATTTCGGGTTGTCCTATATTTCTGAGAATCCCTACGTCTTTGATACCCGGTACATTTTTGATTGCTTCCAGTACTTCATTGGCCTTTGTGTCGAGCGTGTCGAGGTCGTCTCCAAATATTTTTACTGCATTACTGGCGTTCATACCCGCAACAGCTTCTGCTACATTGTCGATAATGGGTTGGGAATAGTTGTAATTGATACCCTGGAACTGTTTGAGCTTGGTGTCTATTTCTTCAATCAATTGGTCTTGTGTTATTTTACGATGCCATTCGTCTTTGGGTTTAAGGTTTACCTGCATCTGGACGTAGTAAAAACCGGAAGGGTCTGTACCGTCGTTGGAGCGGCCAGTTTGTGACAATACCCCATTAACTTCAGGGAATTCATTGATTTTTGAACGCAAAACCGTAACCATTTTTACGGTTTCAGTTAAGGAGCTACTCATGGGCATTTTGGCCTCTACCCAAAGAGCACCTTCGTTCAACGTGGGTAAAAATTCGGTCCCCAAAAATTTTGCAGAAAACAATGACAATACCAAAAATGCCGTAGCGAGTAGTACACTTAGCTTTTTGCGAGCATAGCACCATTCAAATCCTGCTGTAACGCTGTGGTCAAAGAACCGCACCACGGGATTCGATTTCTCTTTTACGTTTTTGTTCAATAGGAACGAACAGAGTACAGGTACCAAGGTAAGGGTATAAAATAAAGCGCCTAACAATGCAAACCCTAGCGTATATGCCAAAGGGGTAAACATTTTGCCTTCCACTTTTTGAAAACTGAATATGGGTATTAAGGCCGTAATTATGATAAGTTTTGAGAAAAATATCGCCTTACCGAGTTCACCGCCAGTTTTTTTGATCAGTCCCAGCTTTGATAATTTATTAAACCGATTCATTCCATTTTTCAAAGCCAAATGGTCCAGAGCCACAAATATCCCTTCCACCATTACCACGGCACCGTCTATAATAATCCCAAAGTCGATGGCGCCCATGGATAGCAAATTTGCGGACATGCCTTTTAGTTTTAAGCACATAAAAGCAAATAATAATGCCAGTGGAATGATGATCGATACAATAACGGTGGTGCGCCAGTCGGCCATAAAAAGAAATACGATAACTGTGACCAATACGATCCCCTCGATGAGGTTGTGCTTTAAGGTATGGGCACAAAACTCAATCAAATTGTCACGGTCGTAAAAGGTGACCATTTTTACATCTGGGGGTAGTACTTTACTGTTGAGCTCTTCTATTTTCTCTTTGATGAGTGCCAAAACCGCACTCGGATTTTCGCCTTTTCTTTGAACCACTATACCTTCTACCACATCATCATTTTTGTCAAGCCCTACCTGTCCCACCCGTGGCATATCCGACTGCTTTACATCGGCTACATTTTTTACTAAAACGGGGTTACCACCCACATATTCCACAATAATATTTTCAATATCCTGTATAGAGTTGACCAATCCAATACCACGGACTACATAAGCTTGTCCATTTTTTTCAATTACATCACCGCCTACATTGATATTGCTTTTGTGAACTGCCTCATACACTTCGAGTGGAGTAATATTGTATTTTGC
>CAXBLH010000416.1:0-5170 GCA_963976315.1 uncultured Dyadobacter sp. | reverse complement strand
TGTTCTAAAAAGCCGCACGGAAATAAAGTTGTCTGGGCTTGCAAGCGGAATGTATATTCTTAGGGTTACTGGTGAGGGCCAAAGTATTACTAAACAATTGGTAATACATTAAGTATTTTTATACCTGTTTTTTCAATAAGCTCTGTAATTTCGGAGCTTATTTAGCATGAAACTAATTAGAAAAAGAAAAAACAATAGAATTTGATTGATAAGTGTTCAGCAATTAACTTTGAAAGAGTATTTGATATTTTAAAAATTGTAATAATATAGGATATCAATAAAGCCAATAAATTAAAAATTATGAATAGTACATATCTTCCTTCAGATTACCTTCCAATTTTGGTGCAGTTCTTACTGGCAGCAGGTTTTATAGGGGGTACGATGATCGTAACACACCTTATTGGCCCAAGTAGAAAAAGTAAACTCAAGGACGACCCTTTTGAGTGTGGTATAGATTCCGTTGGGGATGCAAGAACACCCATCTCGGTGAAATACTTTTTGGTTGCCATTCTTTTTGTGCTTTTTGATATTGAGGTGATATTTATGTACCCTTGGGCTGTTAACTTTAAGGCGTTAGGTATGTTTGGGTTTATCGAAATGTTGGTGTTTATGGCACTTCTTTTGTCTGGTTTCTATTATATAATTAAGAAACGAGTATTGAATTGGGAAGAGTAAACACTTTTTATCATCAGAATTCTGAATAAAAATGAAAGAAGTAACAATAGCAGAAGCCCCTCAGGGACATAGTGGATCAGGTTTTTTTGCAACTTCATTTGACGAGGCGATCGGATTGGCGAGGAGTTACTCTTTGTGGCCTCTCCCCTTCGCAACCTCTTGTTGCGGTATAGAGTTTATGGCGACGATGGGTTCTCATTATGATATTTCAAGATTTGGTTCTGAGCGTCCAAGTTTTTCACCACGACAAGCAGACTTGCTGATGGTGATGGGTACAATTGCCAAGAAAATGGCTCCGGTTGTAAAACAGGTTTACCTCCAAATGGCTGAACCTCGATGGGTATTGGCGGTTGGTGCATGTGCCTCCAGTGGTGGTATTTTTGATACATACAGTGTGCTTCAAGGCATTGATCGGATAATTCCTGTCGATGTTTACGTTCCAGGTTGTCCACCACGTCCCGAACAAATTATTGATGGATTGATGCAAATCCAGCATTTGGCTCAGAATGAAAAACTTCGTCGTAGAAATACCGACGAGTACCAAAACTTATTAGCCTCTTATAATATTCAGTAACAGCTATGCTAACTAATCAAGAAGTAGCAGAAGAACTTTTAGGGAAATATGGGGATCAGGTTTTCGATTTTGAGGAACCATACGGGTTGTTAACGCTTTCAACCACTAGAGAGGAAATAGTTTCGATATTGGACTTTCTGAAAGAGCACCCTACTTACAAAATTAATTTTTTGACAGATCTTACTGGTGTACAATATCCGGATAGAATAGGCAAGGAGTATGTCGTTGTGTACCATCTGCATAGCTTCATACATAATTTTAGAATTAGAATTAAAGTTGCAATTCCTGAAACTGATATTCATATTCCAACTGCCACAGGGCTATTTGCCTGTGCCAACTGGATGGAACGTGAAACATATGATTTTTACGGAATAATTTTTGATGGGCATCCTAATTTAAAACGCATTTTGAATATTGACGAAATGGATTATTTCCCAATGCGAAAGGAATATCCACTCGAAGATGCAACCCGCGATGATAAAATTGATGCCCTTTTTGGAAGATAATTCTCACCATATAGTTTAATACTATGGCAGATATAGAACTTTTACCGCATCAAGTACCAGCAAATGCGGAATTACCCGAGTTAGTTGAAGAACTTACCACGCTAAACCTTGGACCAACTCACCCCGCCACCCACGGTATTTTTCAGAATATTCTGAAAATGGATGGCGAAAAGATTGTTTCAGGTGAGCAAACCATCGGATACATCCATAGAGCTTTTGAAAAAATAGCAGAAAGAAGGCCTTATTATCAGATCACCACGTTAACAGACAGAATGAATTATTGTTCTTCACCGATCAATAATTTGGGATGGCACATGACGATGGAGAAATTTTTGCAAGTGGAGGTTCCAAAAAGAGCACAATACATTCGTGTAATCATGATGGAACTGGCTCGCATTTCGGATCATATCATTTGTAATAGTATACTAGGTGTTGATACCGGTGCTTTCACTGGATTTCTTTATGTGATGCAAAAGCGTGAAGAGATTTATGAAATTTATGAAGAAGTTTGTGGTGCGCGGCTAACCACCAATATGGGTCGTTTGGGCGGTATGGAAAGAGATCTTTCCAGCACGGCCGTTCGTAAAATCAAAGAATTTATTAAATCTTTTCCTCCTGTACTTCGTGAGCTGGAGAAGCTCTTAAATAGAAATCGGATTTTCATGGATCGTACCATTGATGTGGGTGGTATTTCATTGGAAAGGGCATTGTCGTATGGCTTTACAGGTCCCAATCTGCGTGCTGCGGGTTTGGATTATGATGTACGTGCTATGAACCCATATTCTTCTTATGAGGATTTTGAGTTCGACATACCAGTAGGCCAAAATGGCGATACCTATGATCGTTATATGGTTCGAAATGAGGAAATGTGGCAAAGTTTGAAAATTGTGGAACAAGCGATTAATAACCTGCCAGAAGGTCCTTATTATGCAGATGCTCCTGAATATTATCTTCCTCCAAAGGACGAAGTATATAACAATATGGAAGCACTGATTTACCATTTCAAAATTGTGATGGGAGAAATAGATGCTCCAGCCGGCGAAATATATCATGCTGTTGAAGGCGGAAATGGCGAATTGGGCTTTTATATGATTAGTGACGGTGGACGTGCTCCTTATCGTTTGCATTTCAGAAGGCCAAGTTTTATTTATTATCAAGCTTACCCTGAAATGTGTAAAGGAAGTACCCTTTCTGATGCCATTCTTACGATGAGTAGCCTCAATGTGATTGCGGGCGAATTGGACGCATAAAATAGAAATTGAAAATTTTTGATTGGCTTTTTAGGAAGTTTATAAATATTCGAGATTAAGAAATAATGACTGAGACTCCTCATAAATTAGAATTTACAACGGATCGTCTTGTAAAAGCGAAAGAGATAATAGCACAATATCCTGAAGGACGACAAAAGTCGGCCTTATTGCCACTTTTGCACCTTATTCAAGAACAATTTGGATGGGTCAGCAGTGAATCCATGGATTATATTGCTGAAATGCTAGATATCAAACCGGTTGAGGTATATGAGGTAGCATCATTTTATACCATGTTTCATATTGATCCAGTAGGGAAGCATGTAATAGAATATTGTAGAACTGGCCCCTGCTGTTTACAAGGTGGCGAAGAGGTATATGCCCATCTTAGAAACAAATTAGGAATACAGGCAGGTGAAACTACTTCTGACGGGATTTTTACAATTAAGGAGGTAGAGTGCTTAGCCGCTTGCGGTTGGGGACCCGTCTTCCAAATTAGAGAAAAGTACTTCATGCACCTTACCAATGACAAGGTGGATGAAATTATTGACGAATTAAGAGAGTCAAAGTAGGCTAATAAAATCCGACATGGCAATTAAAATATTAACGGAGCATATAAATACCCCTGGAATTGAAACTTTTGATGTCTATCGAAAGCAAGGTGGTTATACTGCGGTAGAAAAAGCTATAAAATCCATGACGCCAGAGGCGGTTGTGGAGGAAGCAAAAAAATCTGGGGTTCGAGGTAGAGGTGGAGCTGGTTTCCCGATGGGTATGAAATGGGGTTTTTTGGCCAAACCAGAAGGGGTACCTCGGTACTTGGTTTGTAATGCCGATGAATCTGAACCTGGAACTTTTAAGGACCATTATTTAATGAAGACAATACCCCATTTATTAATTGAGGGTATGATTGTTTCGAGTTTTGCACTAGGAGCGAATAAGTCTTTTATTTATGTTCGGGGCGAGCTGATGTACGTTATCCGAATTTTGGAAAAAGCGATTCAAGAAGCTAAAGACAAAGGCTTCTTGGGTAAAAATATTCTGGGTTCAGGGTATGATTTGGAATTGGTAGTACAACCTGGTGGTGGAGCATATATTTGTGGAGAAGAAACTGCATTGCTAGAATCGCTGGAGGGTAAAAGAGGTAACCCAAGAAATAAACCACCATTCCCGGCCGTAAAAGGGCTTTACCAAAGTCCAACCGTAGTTAATAACGTGGAATCTATTGCGAATATGCCGTGGATTGTGAACAATGGTGGAGAAGCCTACGCTAATATTGGAATTGGTAGAAGTACTGGTACCAAATTGATTTCTGCATCTGGACATATCCAAAAGCCAGGTGTTTACGAAATAGAGCTAGGTTTAAGTGTCGAGGAATTTATGAATTCCGATGAATACTGTGGTGGAATTAGGAAAGGACATCATTTAAAGGCACTGGTGGCCGGAGGTTCTTCTGTTCCTATTTTACCTGCTCATCTGATTATGAAAACTGCAAATGGTGAAGATCGTTTGATGAGTTATGAGTCATTGTCAGATGGTGGCTTTGCAACGGGTTCTATGCTAGGTTCAGGAGGTTTTATTGTATTTGATGAAACGGCTTGTATCGTTAAAAATACATGGAATTTTTCTCGTTTTTACCACCATGAATCCTGTGGACAATGCAGTCCATGCCGTGAGGGAACTGGCTGGATGGAAAAGGTTTTACACCGTATAGAACATGGGCATGGTAGTATGCATGATGTTGATTTGCTGGTAGATATTACCAAAAAAATTGAAGGGAATACCATTTGTCCATTAGGAGATGCTGCCTCTTGGCCAGTAGCTAGTGCTATTCGGCATTTCAGAGACGAGTTTGTTTGGCACATAACCCACCCCGCAGAAGCAACAGCACCAGGGGGTGTGTTTAAAGGGGCTATGTCTGTAGTGTAATATTTAAATTATTATTCCCAATTAGGGAAGTTTCAAATTAAGAATGATATAGCTTTAAGGCTATACAAAATTCATATTTATTTTAGGCATGGAAGATACAAAACCACAATTGTTTAAAGTAACCTTTGATGGAATAGAGGTAGAAGTGGAGCCAGGTACCACCATTATGCAGGCTGCAAGAAAAATTGCAGGAGGTACAATACCAGCTTGACTTTCATCAGCTTCTGCAATTTTTCTTG
>CAXBLH010000415.1:0-5192 GCA_963976315.1 uncultured Dyadobacter sp. | reverse complement strand
TTGCTATCAGCAGCAAATATTTAGCGCTATAATCATTTTGAGAAGTACAAAATATCCGAAATCCGATGGCATTATTTAACAAGTCCTGATAAGGTTCATTGAGTACTATTTTAGTACCTACTTTTTTCCGCAGATTCCGCCTAAAAAAGATCAAGGAGAATAAGCGGATTTAAATTCCCGTAAATCTGCGGTAAACCATTACGCTATGTTTTCATATTGCGCCCGTCTACCAGAATTTTTGTAAACGCATTTTAATGAATGAATTCTTAACAGACTTTATCAGGTCGTAATAATGTCTATTGAAGGGCATTATTATTTGATTCAAAACAAAAAACCAATAGCATTACGAAAACGCGACTGGTTTTTACTTTTTTTAACCACCCATCAATGCATTGCTGAAGCATCAATTTTATTTTTACCGCTTCTGGTCCATAACACAAAGGGAATACAAATCAAAAACATCAATCCTAAATACAAAAACACATCCATGTACGACAGCACAATGGCCTGTTTGGCAACCGTGAAGTCTAGTATTTGATAGCCACTTTTTAAAGCTTGATCTGCAGACATCCCTTTCGCCATAAAACTTTGTTTCAATCCCTGCAACCTTTGTTGTACCACGGGACTATTAATATCCAGTTTAGAAACCAAATCACTTCTATGAACCATGTTTTCGCGAGCTATAAACGTAGTGATTACAGCTACGCCAAAGGATCCGCCCAATTGTCTCATCATACCTGTAAAAGCCGCTCCTTCTCCAATTTCAGAACCCTTCAAGGTCGATAAAGCCAGAGTAGTAATTGGTACAAAAAGTAAACCCAAGCCTATTCCTCTTACTATAAGCATATTAAAAAAAGCGTCTGAACCGGTATCGGGCGTTAATATTTTATAACCCCAAAGACTATATATAAAGAAAAACAACATTCCAATAGCCACAAGATATTGCTGCTTAACACCACGCTGTATAAGTTGACCTACGATAGGCATCATCATGGCGGTAACAATTGCAGCTGGCACCATTAACATACCCGACTGTGTTGCCGTCCATCCTAAGGTTGCTTGGGTATAGAGCGGAATGATGAAGGTGCTACCATATAATCCAAAGCCTAAAATAAACGAAAGAATTGTACCCACCCGAAGGTTAGAGTTTTTAAGGACACGCAAATTCACGATAGGGTTTTTGTAGGTCAATTCACGCCAAATAAAGAAATAGAATCCCAAAAAGGCAGTCACGGTAAATAAAACAATATGACCATTATTAAACCAATCTTCTTCTTGTCCCCTTTCCAAAACGAATTGTAAAGAGCCTACTGCGGTTGCTAAAAACACAATTCCCCACCAGTCAATTTCATTCGCTGCTTTTTTGTTAGCAAATTTTGGACTTCTTACAAACTCTAAGGTGAGTAATGTAGCGATTACACCAAGCGGAATATTAATGTAAAATATAAAAGGCCAGCTATAATTATCTACAATGTAACCACCCAAGGGAGGACCCAAGGTAGGCCCAACAATCACCCCTAAACCATAGATAGCCTGGGCGATACCTCTTTTTTCAGGAGGATAACTTTCTGTAATCAAGGTTTGGGCTGTTACCAAAAGTGCTCCACCACCAAAACCTTGTATCAATCTAAAAAAAACTAGCTCCCAAATATTATTTGCTTGTCCACAAAGAAATGACGCAATAGTGAAAATCATAATGGATGCTGCAAAGTAGTTGCGACGTCCAAATTGTTGGGACAGCCAACTGGTCATCGGAACGACAATCACATTTCCTATGGCATAGGCAGTAATAACCCAGCTAACTTCACTTAATGTCCCTCCCAAATTTCCACGCATGTCGTTGAGTGCGACATTTACAATGGTGGTATCCACGATCTCCAAAAGTGCACACAAAACTGCGGTAAGTGTGATAATTATCCTTCGAAAACCATATTCAACCAAAGATTCCTGTAATTCCATTTTTAAATCGTTATGGTTTTATATGCTCATGCGTGACGAGTAAGCACGTAGGTGTCTGGGCACTTCTAGCTTTTTTAAAACCAGACCTGCTCAAAAGTTCTACTCCTCGTCTTTAACTATTTGAGGAGCAATGAAATGCTCCTAGAATAAAATGGGTGTACGCTGATTAATCAAGCTCTACATCGACAAACACATTCATGCCTGGTCTTAGTTTTTCAAGAAACTTGTCATCTGGTTTTTCGAATTCAATTTTTACAGGAAGACGTTGTACCACTTTTACGAAATTACCACTTGCATTGTCCGGTGGTAGCAGTGCAAATCTTGCTCCCGTAGCAGGTGAAAAAGAGGCAACTTTCGCTTCAAATTCATGTTCTGGATAAGCATCTACATGAATCTTTACCTGTTGGCCTACCTTCATTTTGGTAAGCTGAGTTTCTTTAAAGTTAGCAACAACCCAAGGTTCACGGGCTTCAATAATACTACACAATGACTGACCTGCTTGCAAAAATTGTCCTACTTGTGCATTTACTTTAGAAACTCGACCAGTTGTAGGAGCCGTAATTACAGTATAGGATAGAATTAATTTTGCATTGTCAATCTCTGCCTGTCTTACTTTAATATTGGCGTTGGCAACCTCTTTCTGACGGGAAGTGGCTTGCGTTTGCGAACCAGCCGCTTTTGCCTGTCGTTGTGCCGCGTTCTTTTGGGCTTCTAATACCGACAAAGCCCGTTCCGCTTTTTGTTTATTAGCTTGTGCTTGTTCAAACTCTTGCTGTGTTATCGAATGGTCTTTGATCAGATTTTCATACCTCGCAAAATCCTGATTGGCTCTCCAAACGTTAACCTTCGCCTCTTCTATTTGGGCCTCCACTACGGATACATTTGCTTGGTAAGTAATTCCTGTTGCTGCCGAAGCGCTAGTGGTCGCATTGGCTACACTAAGATTACTTTCCGAGCCCATCAACCCCGCTTCAGCCTGCTCCAAACGGATGAGTTCATCACGGTTATCCAACACAATAAGTGTATCACCTTGATGTACCATCTGATTGTCCACCACTTTTACAGCCGTAACATAACCCGATATACGAGGTATAACGGGACTAATATTGGCATCAATTTGGGCATCGTCCGTTTCTTCATGATGCAATCCGTGGTTGTACTTATTGTACCCCCAACCACCACTTACAATTGCCAATAACCCCAATATAATTATAAACCGCGCATTGGATTTTTTGGGAGCTGAGCTTCCAGCATTAGGTTCCATTTTTTTATTATTTTCCATTGTTTTCGGATTCGTTATGAGTTTTTTCGTGTTGATTTCAATTGAACTACTGGACAATACCTGCTGCATGTTCCAGTTTCTTATAAGCCATCAAGGCATCTGCCTTGGAGGTTTCGAAATTTATTTTTGACTGTACCTGTGCTACATCCGCATCTAGCAGCTCTGTGGTATTTACAAGGCTATTGTCGAACTTGTTTTTTGTAATTCTAAAATTCTCTTCCGATTGTTCCACTGCCTTCGCATAGACTTCAATTTTCCGTTTAGTCAGCACGTAATTGTAATAGGCCGTTGTCACCTCCAAATGTATTTTATCCTCCAAAATCGCTTCATTGGTTTTCAGTTGGTACGCATGCATCCGTACTTGGTTAATCTTGGTACTTGATTTCCATAAGGAGGCGATATTATACTTTACTCCTATTCCCGCATTCATAGCATTCGGAACTGTTATTACTCCTGGAACTCCTAGGGCTACATAACCAGCCGTTAAGGCCACGCTAGGGTACAAATCCGCTTTGGCTACTTTTATATCAATATTTGCAGACTTTTGACGGATCAAATTGGCTGCTAAATCTTTTCTGTTTTCAATGGCCTTCAGTTCCCAGCTCGCAACATCCCCTTCCTCCATTAAACTTTCGAAACTATCCGAACTGGCTTCAATCATCGAATTCTTTGGCAGCCCTAAAATCAAATTCATGTTTACCCTTGTTACTTTCAGGTCATTTTCCGCATCAAGCAACGCCAATTCTATATTAGACTCTTGCAATTTGGCTTTCATCAAATCATTTCTTGCGAGTAAACCATTTTGTTCCCTATCAGTGAACTTCAGTACCCTATCCTGCTCACTTTTTAGATTTTCTGCGACCAAATCGACCGCCCTTTGGGCTTTGTATAAATTGGTATAAGCGGCTATGGTATTAATAATTACCGCATCCTTATTCGTTTCAACATCAATTTTAGAGGCTTGCTCTAGATATTTCGCAGATTCGATTCCATATTTAAATCGAAACCCGCTAAATAGAGGCATCGAAGCACTTACCATACCATACATCGCTTGATTAATAGATGGTGTGCCCTTTGAACCCGTACTGTCGTTGCTGGTACCTCCTAGTTTTAAGGTGACATTAGGAGAGTTCAGTCTCAAATAGGAAGCAGAAACACCCAACGATGGTAACTGATTGTCCTTGATTTCCTTGATGCTCAAGCCGGCCAGTTCAACATTAGTTTGACTCAATTTCAATTGCTTGCTATTTGTCAAACTCATTTCTATTGCATCCCCTAATTTGATTACAGTGGGCGATTGCGCAATCACCGGTTCTAATCCTGCAATTATCAGAAAGAAAAATGCCAGAACGGGTTTATTATTGAATATAGTTTTCATTTACAACCGTGTTTATAAAAATATTTTTTAAGTGTTTTTTTAGTTTTTCCGTCAGCTCCTGCTCAAATTCAGCGTCGCTTAACTGCTCCAATTCGTTAAATTTTCTGTAAAAACGCTGACTCGCAATAGCCTGATTGATCGTGCCATAAACCGTCGTTACCATCAGACTCAAATCTATATTATCCCGGAAGGCACCACTTTCAAACCCTTGAGAAATCAATTGTCCCATTAATTCAATATTTCTAACTTTTAGCTGATAAATATGTTCCGAAATAATGGGAGAACTTTCCGAAGACAACTGCTCCCGCATCATGATGTTATGAAAGCTTTGACTAGACATTAACCGGTCCACTACACTATCGATCCAAATATTTACTTTTTGAATCGAGGAAAGCGCAGGATTATTTAATATTCCTTCAATGGTGGTCCTGGATTCTACCATCCTTACATCAAACAAAGCTTCGATTAACTTCTCTTTGGATCCGAAATAATAAGAAATCATCGAGATATTAATATCTGCTTCCTGCGCTATGTCTCGGATAGAAGTACCTGCAAAGCCTTTACTAGCAAACA